>NZ_JARZHI010000039.1:0-97727 GCF_029946465.1 Polyangium sorediatum | reverse complement strand
TCAAACAGGCCGACGAAGAAGCCGGGGTGCCAGCCGAACCAGTAGCGCGGCGGTCTTGGTGGGCAGGGTCGTTGCTGGTCTTGACCGGGCCTGTTCGATGAGCTGCGCGGAGCGCAGGTCATCGAGCTTGGGTCCAGCCCCTGGCTGGTCCGGGTCCAGGGGTGGACAACCCCTGGTGGGGCCTGGGGCAAAGCCCCAGCAAGGCGGCTTCACGAGGCGACCCATGCGCAGCTCTCGTCCCGAGGGGGACGCCGCCATGGGCGGAGCACCCTGCTCAAAAACTGCTAGGTTCGCGCGGCGCGTGATGACGGGGTACATCGACCTTCATTGCCACTGGGTGGTCGGCATCGACGACGGCGTGAAGACCGTCGCGGACAGCCGCGCCTTGCTCACGGGCCTCGCGGGCGCGGGGTTCGGCAAGGTCGTCGCCACGCCGCACATGCGCCCCGGGATGTTCGACAATACGAAGGGCGACCTCGCGCGCGCCTACGAGGCCACGCGGCAGGCGCTCGCGGACGCGCCCGGCTTGCCCGAGCTCGCGCTCTCGTCGGAGCACTTCTTCGACGACGTCGTCTACGAGCGCCTCATGCGCGGCGACGCCCTCCCCTACCCCGGCGAACGCGCCGTCCTGGTCGAGCTCTCCCCGCGCGCCTTCCCAGCGCGCCTTTCGTCCCGGTTCGCCGACCTCCGCCGCAAGAAAAAGCTCCGCCCCGTCCTCGCGCACCCCGAGCGGTACGAGCCCGTCTGGAATGACCGCACCGTGCTTGATCCGCTGCTCGACGGTGGGGTCGTCCTTCTGCTCGACGTCGCTTCGCTCGTCGGCAAGTACGGACGGGCGGCACGGAAGTGCGCGGAGGCGCTCCTGGAAGAGGGCTACTACTACGCGGCGTGCAGCGACGCCCACCGCCCGGGGGACGTCGAGGACGTCGCGGCGGGCATCGAACACCTCCACCGCGCGCTCGGCGCGGCGGAGGCACGCGACATGCTGATCGAAGGACCGCTTTCCATCCTGGAAGGCCGGGTCGACTCGTGAAAGGGACAGGCATCGTGCAGGAGCTTCTCAAGAAGATCGAGGATCGTAGCGCGCACATCGTCGTCGTGGGCATTGGCTACGTCGGGCTGCCGCTCGTCGTGGAGTTCGCCCAAGCCGGCTTCTCCGTTACCGGCTACGACAAGGATCGCGAGAAGGTTCGGCTGCTCGGGCTCGGCGAATCGTACATCGGCGACATCCCGTCCTCGGCGCTCGCGCCGCACGTCGCGGCGGGCCGGTTGCGCGCCACGACCGACCCCGACGTCCTTGGCTCGGCCGACGCGATCGTCGTCTGCGTCCCGACGCCGCTCAACAAGACCAAAGACCCCGACATGCGCTTCATCCTGTCGGCGAGCGACGAGATCGCGGAGCACCAGCACCCGAACATGCTCATCGTGCTCGAGTCGACGACGTACCCGGGCACCACGCGCGAGGTGCTGGTCCCGAAGCTCACGGCCGGCCGCTACGAGCTCGGCAAGGACGTCTTCATCGCGTTCAGCCCGGAGCGCGTCGACCCGGGCAACAAGACGTATGGCACGCGCAACACGCCGAAGGTCCTCGGCGGCGCGACGCCCGGCTGCCTCGAAGTCGCGATGGCGCTTTACGGCAAGATCATCGAGACCGTGGTGCCGGTGTCGAGCACGGACGCGGCCGAAATGGTCAAACTCCTGGAGAACACGTTCCGCGCGGTGAACATCGGCCTCGTGAACGAGGTCGCGCTGATGAGCCGCAAGCTCGGCATCGACGTGTGGGAGGTCATCCGGGCGGCCGCGACGAAGCCGTTTGGCTTCATGCCCTTCTTCCCGGGCCCGGGCCTCGGCGGCCACTGCATTCCGATCGACCCGCTGTACCTGTCGTGGCGGATGCGGACGCTGAAGTACCAGGCGCGCTTCATCGAGCTCGCCGACACGATCAACAGCGGGATGCCCGAATACGTCGTGCACCTCGTGCAACAGGCGCTCAATGGGGAGCGCAAGGCGGCGAATGGATCGAAGATCCTGGTGAGCGGCGTGGCGTACAAGCGCGACGTGGCCGATTACCGCGAGTCGCCGGCGTTCGACATCATCCACCAGCTCCAGGAGCTCGGCGCCGAGGTGCGGTATCACGATCCCTACGTGCCCGAATGCGACGAAGGCGGCATCGTGATGCGGTCGGAGCCGAATACGGTGGCGTACGGCGAATACGATGCGGTCGTGATCGTGACGGATCACGCGTCGGTCGATTATGCGCGGATCCTGCGGGAGGCGAAGCTCGTGGTGGATACGCGGGATGCGCTCCGGAAGGTCGAGGGGGACAAGGGGAAGGTCGTGCGGTTGTAGCGGAAGGATACGAACGGGGGCTTTCGCGGCGCCGCGAAAGCCGAGCCTGTCGCCTCCTCTCCTCTGGTTCCCCCCTCCCGGGTAATGTGCTAGCCATCTCCTCGGCCCCGCGATGTTCTCCATCCCTACGATCGTCCGTGACGCTCGGCAGACGGCCAAGCTCTCGGAGCACGCCATGGCGCGCCTCCTTGGCCTCTCGGTGGACGAGCTTCGTCGCATCGAGAACGCCAAGGACGAAGCCTCCCCCGTCCTGCTCGACCGTTACGCCCAGACCTTCGGCCTGTCCCTGAAGCGCTTCCTCGCCGGCGAAGCCCGGCAGGCGCCCATGGCCTTGCTCCTTCGCTCCATCTACGCACCCAGCCTCGACGAGCTTGCGAACGCCGAGGCCCACCGCGTCCTCGGGGAGTTCGTCCGCACGGCCCGCGACATCGCCGATTTGCGCGACGTTCTCCACGAGCCTCGCGATAGCTCTCTCCTGAATACCCTCAAAGCGCGGCCCATCGACGCCTCGCCACCGCCGCACGGCGCCGAGCGCCTCGCTCAATCCCTCCGCGCGCACCTCGACTTGGGCCTCGACCCCATTCCCTCCATGATCGACCTGCTCGAGCGCCGGCTCGGCGTCGATATCTTGTGGCTCAGCCCCGATGAGCTCGATCGCGACATCGACGGAGCCTCGGCGCGCGGCCCCACGCCGGCCATTCTCGTCAACCTCGTCGGCGGCGCCGAGCTCTTCTGGCGTACACGCATGACGCTCGCCCACGAGCTCTGTCACCTCGTCTTCGATCGGAACGTCCTCAGCACGGGACGCCCGCGCGGGTTCGTCCTCTTCAGCCCGAGGCCACCCGCGGGTGACGAGGAAGGGACCCGGCGAAGGTCCTATCGTCGCTTTCAGCTGTTCGACGATTTCGAGAGCATCGAACGTCGCGCCAGCGCGTTCGCCGCGTATTTCCTCGCCCCGCCCGAGGGCGTCCGGCAGCTCGTGGGGCGCACGGATGCGACCTCGGAGGAAGCCATCGTCGCCGTGAGCCATCATTACGGCGTCGGCCGTGAGACCGCGATCAACGTGCTCAAGAACGTTTACCGTCTTCCGCCCGACGCGCGCCGCGTGATGCTCACCCGCAGATACACCCCCCCCACGCCTTCCGATCACCCGGACGTTCACCGCGGTGCCATCGGGCTGCGCGCGGGTGCGCTCCAGGATCTCGTGCTGCGCGCCCTCGCGCGTGGCGCCATCGATTCCGTGACCGCCCGCGATTATCTCGGCCTCGGACTCACCGACGACCTTCCACCCCACCCCGAGCTCGACGACGCCCAGCGCGCGCCGCTGCGCTCGCCCGAGGACAAGGCCCGCTCGCGCGTCGATCGGCACCTGCAAGAAACGCAGGAGAATACACGCCTGTACGCCGCAGCCGTGACGCGTGATCCGGATGGCTTCCGTGTGGACGTCGTCGACGTTTCCGAACGAGGCTCTCCACGCAACGCGGGGTTCATTCGGCTCACGCGTAGCTTCGACATAGCCGAGAGCCACATCGAATCGCCTGCGCCATCCTCCCGGCGTGACGCGCGCAAGCGCGCCCGCACCTCGGCGCTGTAGGCGACACCAGCATCCTCTCAGCATGGCCCGTGCGAAGACCTCGCGGCGCAGCCCTGCCGCTCTTCACCAGGAGCAAGCCGACGCCAGCGGCTGCGTCGCCGCTTGTATATGCATCCTCCAGCGGTGGCTCGGCGAAGACCCGGACGAGGACGCTCTGCGGCGCGATCTCGAACATGCGGCGGGTTTGCGACTCGCGGCCGGGGTAGCGGACTGGGAATTCCGATACCTCGATTGGGACAAATCCGAGGACCGCATGCTCCTCGACGCGTACCTGGGACGAGGCGTCTGGCTCATGGTCGACGTCTACCCCGGTCCGATGACCATGCACCACGAACGCCATCCTCCAGCCGCGGAATCACGCTTCGGCCCCCTCATGCGTCGATCGCCCGAGGACATCCACAAGCGTGAGGACTTGAGCCGCCGCATCCCCCAGCATCCCCACCACGCCATCGTGCTGGTCGAGTGCTTACCCGAAGGCTACCGCTACCTAGATCCCTGGTATCCGCGCGATGGTCAGCCCTTCACCATCCAACGCCGCGATTTCGCCCTGGCCTGGACAGGACAGGTCGTGATCCCGCAAAAGGTCTGAACTCGGCCGGCTCGTGTTCATTGCCTGTCTCGTGCAGCGAAACGCAGCCCACGCCTATCCCCGGAACCGGGATCCCGCTACCCTGCCGCGCGTGACACGAATCCACCTCGGCTTGCTCGTGCTCGGCATCGCCGCGCTTTCGAGCTGCCATGCAGAAACGCCCGCGCCCGCCGCAGCGCCGACCGTGGTGATGGCCCCTGCGCCCGCGGCCTCGGCCTCCCCCGCGAAGTCGCCCCCCGCGCCGTCGACGCCCCTGCGCCTGGCTTCCTTCGACAGCGGCCACTGCGACCTCGTGGCGACCCCGACGCATGTCTACTGGCTCGAAATCCGCGATCGGCGCACCACGCCTCGCAATACGCCGAGCGGCTCGGGCGCCTATGGCGCGGCCCTCATGTGCGACGAGGCGGGCGGCGTGCTCCTGCGGGCATCGAGACACGAGGGCAAAACGGTCACGCTCGCCACGCTCGACTACCGCCCCTACGGCTTGACCGCGCAGGGAGAGACCCTCTACTGGACCGGCGCGCCGTGCACCGGCGGGGCGCGCTCGGGGGCGAATCCGGATTGGTTCTGGTCCTACCGCGACGGCACCTCGTCCAAGCCGACCACGATGGGCGAAAAGGATCGGAGCTACCTCGGCGTGATCACCTCGCCGACGAGCGTGTTCGTCTCCGATCGTTTCGGCAAAGGCGGCGCGCTCCGGGTCGACGAGGCGCACCCCGCGGGCGAGTCGATTCTGCCCGACAAGGAGCAGCCCTGGCTCATCGCCGCAGACGCGCGGACGCTCGCGTGGGCCGACCGGAGCTGGGAAATCACGCTCACCGACCTCGCCACGCGAAAGACGACCCGCGGGATCCCGCTCGGCGAAATGCCCTCGGACGGCAGCGCCTTCGCAGGCGGTTGGCTCGTCCGCACGACGAAGGACATCGTCGTGGTCTCGGCCGACGGCATGAAGGAGCAAACACGGTTCCCCATCCGAGACTTCGGCGGCCGGGGAGACGGCGCGTTCGCGGGCGGTCGCTACTATTATTGGGCAGACGGCGACGACACCCTCTCGCGCATCGACGTCACGACCGGAAAGGTCGTCCGCGTGCGCGCCCCGGAGGCCAAACGAGCCTGCGGTGTCGCGGTCGAGGGGGACACGATCTTCTGGGCCGACAGCGGAAAAGAAGCCATCTTCGCCTGGCGCACGAGCATCTTCGACGAGACCCCGCCGGAGAATCCCGGCGACGCTCCTGCCAAGGAAAAAACCGGAGGCTGAAATGCTCAAAGTCGATCACATCGGCCTGGCCGCTCGGGACGCGCACGCGTCGGCCAGGAACCTGGCCGCGATCCTGGGAGCCGCCGAGCCGACGGTCGAAGGCGCGGACGACGACATGTATCGGATCGACCTCGACCACGGGGCCTTCGTGCTCTTCAACCCCGCAACGACCGTCCACCCGGACCACGTCGCCTTTCGGGTCGACGAAACGAGGTTCGCCGAGGTCGTGAAGCGGCTCGAAGCACGCGGCGTGGCGTTCGGCAACGATCCGGAGGATCCCCGCAATGGGAAGACCGAGGATCCGCTCGGCGGCGCGGGCCGGGTGTACTTCGTGGACGAGAATGGGCACCTGTTCGAGGTGACCTGCTGAATCGTGGGGCCGTTGCGCCGGGGCGCTGCCCCGGACCCCGCGGGGGGCTGTCCGCCCCTCGACCCGGACCAGGCACGGCCTGGACCGAAGTGGAAGAACTGCGCGATGCGCAGTTCTTCCAACGGGCCGGTGGCAAGACCGTGGAGGTGGATCTCGACCGGGCGACGCGAACGTCGCCGGTTGAACCTGCGGCGCCACGGACTCCGTTGGCAGGGTCGTCGCTGGTCTTGACCATGGCTGTTCGATGAACTGCGCGGAGCGCAGTTCATCGACCCTGGGTCCAGCGCCTCGCTGGTCCGGGTCCCGGGGCGGACAGCCCCGGGTGGGGCCTGGGGCAAAGCCCCAGCGAGACGGCGCCTTCCAGATCCGTCCGCCATCTTCGTCTTCGTCACGAGACCGCCGACAGGGCGTGTCGCTTGCATTTCCAGGACGAACTCGGCCAAACTTGGCGCACCTGCCGTGCCCGTCGCCCGAGGAGCCTCATGAAGACGTCGCTCGACCACCTGCCCGCTCGCAAGCAGGAGGAGCTTCGCGCGATCACCGAGATCCTCCGGACCGGGGCGCCCCTCGACATGCTGATCCTGTTCGGCAGCCACGCCCGCGGCGACTGGGTGGAGGATCCGGAGCACGGCTACTTCAGCGACTACGACCTGCTCGCGATCGTGGAGAGCCCGAAGCTCGCCGAGGACACGGCGCTCTGGTCCGACCTCGGGACGAAGGCGCGCGAGGTATCGGGCGAGGCGCCGATCACCCTGATCGCGCATGACATCAAGTACGTGAACCGCGAGATCCGCGCCGGGAATTATTTCTTTGGCGACATCCGGAACGAGGGCGTGCTGCTCTACGATGCGCATCGCCACACGCTGGCAAAGCCCAAAGAGGCGACCCCCCAGGAGCGGGCCGAGAGGGCGGAGCGGAACTTTTCGTATTGGTTCGAGAGCGCGACGGGGTTTCTGGAGGGGTTCGAGTTCTATGCCAGCAAGGGCCGCAATGCTCATGCAGCATTCCTGCTGCATCAAGCAGCCGAGCGGCTCTACGTGGCCGTGAGCCTCGTGTACACGGGGTACAAGCGGAAATCCCACAACCTGGAGGAGCTCGACGACGAGGTCGCGCCGCTGCATACCGATTTGCGCGGGGCACTTCCGCGGACGACGCCCGAGGACAAGCACCTGTTCGAGTTGCTGCGGCGCGCGTATATCGACGCCCGATACGACAAAAGTTATCGCGTCACGGTGGAGGAGCTTGCCGCCCTGGGCGAGCGGGTGCGGGCGCTCGCGGCCGTGGTGGAGCGGGTGTGCAGGGAGAAGATCGCGGGGCTGCGCGCGGCGGCGGGCGGCGGCTAATCGCCGCGATCGGAGTCGTCGGGCTCCGGCGCTTCGCGTGTCGTTGCTTGGGCTGAGATCTCGGCGATGCGCGTTGAAGCCTCGGCGAGTTCTGCCTCCACTTCTAGCCGAAGGGCTTCTTCGTGCCGGCCGTGTGCGCGGAGCCCCTCGGAGTAAGCGCGGAGCGTCATCGCCAAACTCTTCGGCGAGGCCGCGCCTTCTCGCTTCAGCCGCAGCGCTTCCAGGAACATCGGCTCGGCCTCGGCCCAGCACCCGTTGTCGCGCAGGCCGCGCGCGAGCCCGTCGATCGTGACGCCGCGCGCATTGGCGCCGACACCTCCCTCTTCCTGGAGCCGGAGCGCCTCGCGGAAGAGCGGCTCGGCTTCAGCCCAGCGTCCTTCCTGCCGAAGGATGTGCGCTGCCACGAGCCAGTACAAACTCCGGGTCTCCATCGTCACGCCTGGTTCATCGAGGCGGCTCTCCAGCGCTTGGAGCTCCGTGCGTGCGCGGCCGAGCTGCCCTTCGCTGAGCCATCCCAAGATCGCGAGGACCTCGGCACGCAAATGATCCTTTGCGACCGGCGGGGCTACCGGATCCAGCCACTTCACGACGCGTCGTGCGCCATGGGCCGGCCTCGTTCTCGGGTACGCGAGCCGTTGAACGCGTTCACGTAGCAGTTCACGTACGAACTCCTCCGACAGGAACCTTGCCCAGCGGATGACCTTCTGGTCGCGCACCAGCATCCGGCCGCGAAGCGACGCGAATACGCTCGTGCGCTCAGGTTCATCAATGGCCGCGGCGAGGCCTTCCTCCCCGCGCAGCGCCAAGGCAACCAGGGCCACGACCTCGCCTCCCGGCATCGTATCGAGAAGCCGGCCGAGAATACGCAGGTAAATGGCATCCCGCTGGTTTTCGCGCGCCACGTTCTCCGCATGGACATCGAGCAACGCATTGTACGTCTCGATGATGAGGATCGGATTGAGGAGCGTCTGGACGAGGGGCTCCACGAGCTGGACCCCATCCTCACGCAACCCGAAGTCGCGGACCATCTCCTCGTAGATCTCGTCCGCCGTCGTCTGCACGAGCCGCCCCATCTCACCGAGCTTACCCAGGCTCTCGTGGGCCACGGGACAGTCACTCGCAATGGCAACATGCTGCAAGCCCTGGAGCTCCGGCTGCGCGAGGACGTCGTTCAAGTCGACGTCGGGGCGCCGCACCTTCACGACCACGAGGTATTCGTCGGATCCGTGGCGCTCACGGAGGTTGCGCAGAAACTCCCGGTCAGCGTCGACGACGCTGCGGTACCACTCGACCTCGACGCGGCGGAGCGTGTCCTCGGCGAGGATCTGCTGGTAAAACGCGAGCAGAATCTCCCGGTCACTCTCGACGAGCCACGACGGCAAGAAGAGCGGAGACGCGTCGGCGGGATAGAGACGGACCTTCTCGCCCGTGGCCGTCCGCAAGCCAATGAGATGCAGCGCGCGCATGCCCCGGGCTCAGAGCTTCGCGCGCACGCTCGGGCGCAGCAGATCGAGCACCGGCTGCATGCGATACCCCAACGTCGGCTGGAAACGGTGCTTCGGAAGCAGCACCTGCAGCTTCACGAGGTCGTCGATCTCCTGCTCGGTCATCCCCGGCGCCTTTCCCGGGTCCGTCTTGGCGCACCCGCGCAGGAGGTCCTCGCGTAGGAGCGTCGCATTAGGCCGCCCGCCATCGCAGCGGTCCACGATCTCCGCCAGGCGCCGCACGAGCTCCGGATCCGCGCCATTGAAAGGATCCGCGGTGAAGACGAGGCGGGCGAGATTCCCCGCATCCTTCCAGCTCGCCGACGGCGGCCAGAGCTGCGAGCGCATGAGGCCATGCACCCACCGGAGGAAGACCAGGGGATTGCCCGTGCACGCGGCGAGGCGGTGGACGGCAGACCAGTCGGTGTCCACCGGGAATTGCTTTTTGACCGTCTCCGTCGCCGCTTCGAGCCGCCGGCGAACGAGCTCGAACAGCACCTCGGGCGTGAGCGGCTTCAGGTCGATCTTCTCGGTCGCCTCCCGAGCGACGTTCTCCACGAGAGCCTCGGTCCGAAAGTGCACGAGGGAGACACAGGGCCGAAGATCGAGGACGTGGCGGAAAAGCATGGCCACGTCTTCTTCGTGGTCCGTGGGGAGCGCCTGATCGAGGTCGTCGAAGAACACGACGACCATCCAGCGCGAGTCGTCCTCGTCCAGGCGCTCGAGGGTCGCGGTGATCGCGGCGTGGAGCAGCTCGTCCGTCACCGTCAGCGAGCTCTGCACCGTCTGCCCAAGGCTTCGGGTCTCTTCCCACGTGAGCTTGCTCTGCAGCTTCAGGAGCAGATCTGCGCCGAGCGTCGCGTCGGCGCCGTAGCGTCGCGCAACCGTTTCCGTCTGCGCGCGGCTGATCTGGCTATGGTTCGCGAAGAGCGCGAGCTGATCGAGGACGCGAGCGATCCCCAGACGCTTGAACTTCTCCGCGCGCGGCTTGATCTCGTCGACGAGCCGGTTTGCCAACCGGTTCAGGAACGGCCTGTAACGAAGACCGCGGCTGTCGACCGTGAGGCAGACAGCCTGGTCGGGGTATTTCTTTTCGAAGCGAGCCAGCGCTGCCCGGGTGAAGATGGATTTCCCGACCCCACGCGCGCCCGTGATCATGAAGTGCGCTTCACGGAGCTGCGCCTCCCGGAGTTCATCAAGCCGCCGCACGAGGTCGTCGAGCTCCTCCTCGCGATTCACGAGCAGCCCCGGATCGGTGCTGATCGGCTGGAGCCACACGGCGTTCACTCGGCTGGGCGGCATGAGGATCTTCCTTCCACGGACTCATTCTGTCGGCATGCCTCGGTTTCGGCCAAGCCAACGTCGCAGGACGCCGGCCCGCGCGCCGGAAGGACCAGCACAGACGGCTCGCCGACCGGCCGTCCCGCCTATACCACCGTGCCACCCCCTCCGCGAGCACCCCACCACGCCCCTCCCACCCTGTGATCCCGCTCCCCGCCACCCCGCCCCGTCTCCATCAGCATCGAGGCCCCTTCCCTCCCCGCCTCCCCCGCGCTTCGCCGCTCGAACCCCCCACGCCTCGCCGCCCGCCGCGCCTTTCCCCCGCTGAACCCCGCCTCCCCACTCCGCCGACGCGCCTTCCCCCGCCGCCCCCACGCGCCTCAAACGTACGCCAGCTCGCCTGTTTCATTCTGAAACCCGTACCCCCTCCCCCCACCCTGCCCCCCTTCTTCCGCCCCCTTTGCACTTCACCTGTTCCTCTGCCCACCCTCGCCGTGTTACACAGGCCACCTTCGACAGGGAGGTACCATGAGCAAAGTCTCCAAGATGGTGGCCGATCGTGCAGCCATCGCCCGCGCCGTGCAGAGCGCGGCCACCGTGCACGGCCCGGAGGCCGCCGCGGATCTCGAAGCGCTCCTCTTCCCGAGCGGCGCGCCCGAAAAGGTCACCGTGGCCGACTTCCTCGCGGCCCTGGGCGACACCCTCGGCCGTTACGTCGTCTCCCTCGAAGGAGCCGATCGCGCCCACGCCGCCGAGCTCTCCGACGACGATGGATATCGCACCGCGCGCGACGAGCGCATGGCCGATCTGAAAAACGTCTATGCCTCGCTCCGCGAGCTCGTCGTCCGCAGTTATGGCCCCGCCGTCGCCGACGCGTATGGCCTCGGCAGCGCACTCCCGGAGGATCCGCAGCTCCTTCTGAGCCTCGCCGGCCACGCCGAAAAACTCCTCCGCGAGCGCCCGCTGACCGAGCAGCCCAAAATCAAGAGCCTGACGCTCGCCCCGATCGCCGCCGCCGAAGACCTCGCCTTCGCCATGTCCGCACTTCGCTCGGCGCTCAATGACGTCGAGCGCGAGAAACGCGAGGCACAGCTCACGCAAAACGCCAAAGACGAGCTGATGGCTCGCTGGGGGAGCGTCTATCCCGGCGTGGCCGACGCGCTGGCCGGTCTTTTCACGCTGGCCAAGCGGCCCGCGCTCGCCGACCGCGTGCGCCCGACGGCGCGGCGGCGCGCGGGGCTGCCCGAGGTCGAGGACACGGCCCCGGCGCAGCCGAGCGCGGAGACGGGGAAAGCATAGGGCGGGGCTGCTTCCGCTTCCGATCCCTCAAGGATCCAAGCGGGTCACGAAGATGGCGCGCGGCTTTCCGCTCTCGTTCACGAGCGCGCCTTGTCCGAAGTCGATCTGGCTCGTGAAGTATCCGGCCATGTACCGACGGCCTTCGCTGTCGAGCGCGATTTGAACAGCGTAATCCTCCCCGGGCCCTCCGTACGTCGCGGACTGCAAGAAAGTCCCTTGCTCGTCGATCTCGGCGACGGTGATGTCTTCATAGGACGGGCCTGTGAGCGTCGACCCGTTGATGTTCATGGTCCCCTCGAGCCCGATGCCAAGCCAAACGCGTCCGGGGGCGCTTCGCGTGAGCGTCGTGTGGACGGCGTAGAATTCTTCTCCCTCGACGAACCAATCGCTGCTCCCGTCGTTCGAATGATGCTGGAGGGAAGACAAACAATGCTCCGCGGGGTCCTCGGCGCGGGCCATGAAGTATCCTTCTTTGCCGTCGGGCGCGAAGGCGAACGTATCGACCCAGCACACGCTCTCGGTCACCTCGAGCTCCATCTGCCCCCATTTTTTGAATTTTTGCACCCGTGCTTTTTGATAATACGAGGAGCGCGCGAGCCAGAAGTCCCCATTCGGCTCCACGTCGAGCTTCCAGAACACCGTCTTCATCGCCGGCATCGTGTGTGCGTCCAGGAGCATGGCTTCGGGCGATCGAATCGACACCTCGGAGTCGGTCTGGTCCGACACGAACGGGCTCGAAATCCAAGCGGCGACATACACGTTGCCCTTGCCGTCGGCGCCGACGTCGTTGAAGCGATACGCGGGCGGATCGTTGGGCGTCTGCTGGCTGTCGGTGACGTAGGCCCATCGGATGTTTCCGCTGGGATCGAGGCGCACGACGAACGGAGCCTCCTCGTAGGTCTGGAACTTGTTCCCCCAAAAATCGAGGTCCGCCTGCGACTCCGGCTTGCGCTTCGCATACCCGGAGAAGAGCACGTTGCCTTCCGCGTCGGTCTTGATGGAGATGGGCTCGACGTCGATGTCCGGGCCGTCGATGGTCCCTTGGAACACGATGTTGCCATAAGGATCGAGCTTCGTGATCCAGGCACTCTCCCATCCGGGGTCGCCGGGGACTTCGTCGGTGGCGGTCCCGCCGAACACCCACGCGGAGCCATCGGGCGCGACGGCGAGGGGATAGGTCGCGAGCTTGCCCGAGAGCATGAGGCCATAAGGCGCGCCAGGTCCGACGTCTCCGCCGGTGCCGCCGATGCCGCCGGTGCCGCCGATGCCGCCGATGCCCCCGGCGCCGCCGGTGCCGCCGGCGCCGCTGTCCACTTCGAGGGCGGACTTGCCGCCGCAAGCGAAACCGAACAATCCCACGAGCCCGAGCGCCACATCGCGAAGTCTCATGGCCGCTTCTTTTGCCCGAGCGCGCATGAAGGGCAAAGAACCCCGCCCCGCTCCCCGCTCCTGCCTTGCCCCCGCCCGTTCGTCCTGCCACCCTGCGCGCCGTGTCCGCTGCGGACGAGCCTCTCCCGCCTGCACCCACGCTCGGCCCGAGCGTCGCCCCCGAACGCCTCCACATCCCCTGGCGCGCCCGCCTCGCCATCTCCCTCCTCTGCGGCGTCGGCCTCGCCTGGATCCTCTGGGATGGCGGCCTGCCCATCTACCCGCCGGACGGCGCGTTCGACCGGCTCCGCCCCTGGACCGTCGTCGCCTACGTCGCCTCCCTCGCCGCGGTCCACTGGTTCCGCGCGGCGCGCTGGCGCCACCTGCTCCGGCCCCTCGGCCGGATCTCCCTGCGCGAGGTCGTCGCCGTCTCCTGGGTCGGCTTCGGCGCCATCCTCCTCTCGCCTCTCCGCAGCGGCGAGGTCGTCCGGCCGTACCTCATCACCCGCCGCAGCTCCGTCCGCATGTGGGAGGCGACGGGCACCGTCGGGGCCGAGCGCGTCATCGATGGCCTCGCGCTCAGCACCATCCTCTTCATCGCCCTCCGCTGTGTCACGCCGCTCGATCCCCTCCCCGATCACATCGGCGATCTCGAAGTTCCCGTCGCCGCCGTGCCCGGCGCCGCCATGGGCGTGCTGTTTCTCTTTTGCGCGGCCTTCGTCGCGATGGCCGTCTTCTTTTTCGCCCGCGACTTCGCCCGCCGCGTGACCCAAAAGGTCTTTGGCCTCGTCTCCGCGCCGCTCGGCGAGCGCGTCGCCGACATCGTCGACCGCGTCGCGCAGGGCATCGGCTTCTTGCCCTCGCCGCGCCACCTCGTGCCTTTCCTCCTGGAGACGGCCGCGTACTGGAGCATCAATGCCGCGGGCGTCTGGCTGCTCGCCTGGGGGTCGGGGCTCTCGGGGATCACGCTGGCCGAGGCTTGCGTGACCATGGGTTGCCTCGGCATCGGGATCCTCGTCCCCTCGGGGCCCGGTTATTTCGGCGCGTTTCAGCTCGCCACGTACATGGCCCTCGCCATGTTCTTCCCCGAGGACGTGCTCAAGGGCCCCGGCGCCGCGTTCGTGTTCGTGCTGTATGTGTCCCAGGTGGGATTTCACCTCGTCGCGCTCGGGCTCGGGCTGAGGCTCTTGCGGCGGGCGCCGGAAACCTGGCCCAAGGCCGAAGCTTTGGGGTAAATGCTGGGAATGCGACGAAGGCTCCGGGGCATGGCTCTTTGTGCGTTCCTCCTCGGGGGCGTGGCCCTCGGTCCCGCCTTCGAACGCGAGGCGCTCGCGGCCACGGCCTACGAGTCGCCCTACACCTTCGAGCAGACGTGGGGCACCACGGTCCGCCTCGTCCGCGTGGATCTCGGGCTCGAGATCACGGAGAAGGATCCCGAGCACGGCTACCTGCTCTTCAAGTACACGAGCCCCGAGAGCGGAAAACGCGTGCATGCGGGCTCGATCGAGATCGTGAAGAGCGGCAAGGACGTCGTGCGCGTCACGGTGCAGCTCGCCACGATGCCGAGCTACCACGAGCGGATGATCACCGACGCGCTCGCGAAGAAGTTACACGTCGAGTACGGCGATCCGCCGCGCCGACCCGATCCGCCGCCCCCGGCCCCGCCGCCCGAGAACGACGGCGAAAAGGACGGCAAGGACGGCAAGGACAGCTCCCTTCCCTGAAGGAACGCTCATGCTGACAGTCTACAAATTCGGCCCCGCGTTTGGCTTGCCCGACCTCGGCCCGTTCGTCATCAAGGTCGAGACGTGGCTGCGCATGGCGGGCTTGCCGTATCGCAGCGAGCTCGGAGACTTCCGCAAGGCGCCGAAGGGAAAAATCCCCTACGCGGCGGACGGCGACCGGCTGATCCCCGATTCGAGCCAGATCATCGATTACCTCATCGAGAAGCATGGGGATCGATTGAACGACGGCCGGTTCGGCCCGAAGGAGCGGGCGCTCGGGCTCGCCCTGAAATCGCTGTTCGAGGCAGACCTTTATTTTATCTTCGTGTACTTGCGCTGGTGGCGCGACGAGGATTTCGCCCACGTACGCCCCGTGATCGCGCAGGGCATGATGGCCGGCGGGGTGCCGCGCTTCGCCGTGTCGCCGCTGCTCTCGTTCGCGCAGCGGCAGACGCGCAGCATGCTCAAGGCGCAGGGGATCGGGCGGCACACGCGCGAAGAGGTGTATGCCATGGGCCGCTCGCTCGTGGACGCGGCCTCCGAGCTGCTCGGCGACAAGCCGTATTTCATGGACGACGCGCCCTCGACGCTCGACACGACGGCGTATGGAATGCTCGCGCCGCTCGTCTTCTCGCCCCCCGAGAACCCGGTGAAGGCGCGCGCGCTGGAGAAGGCGAACCTGGTCGCGTTCTGCGAGCGGA
Organism: Polyangium sorediatum; assembly: GCF_029946465.1. Taxonomy (NCBI): domain Bacteria; kingdom Pseudomonadati; phylum Myxococcota; order Polyangiales; family Polyangiaceae; genus Polyangium; species Polyangium sorediatum. The sequence continues at coordinate 82,367 of NZ_JARZHI010000039.1, read as the reverse complement.
TCCGCGACAAATATTGGGCGGACGAGCCTGCGGCCTAGGTCGCGGGGCGCGGCGGCGGGGTCGGCGAGAGCGGGGTCGGGTGGAGACGCGCCGCAGCCGCGCCGGCCGCGCCGCCGAGCAGGATCCGCGCGGCGAGATCCGGCTCGAAGAGCGAGCGCGTGGACTTCAGCATGTAATACACGGGCATCACCCGCCGGAGCACCTCGGCGTCGTGGTTCATGGTCCGCAGGATCGAATCGCCGAAGAACGACGCGAACCGCGAGGGCGCCGGCAGATCACTCTTCACGCCCGGGAAGCGCATGTCGGCGCTCGTCGCGAGGCTCCACGCGTCCCGGAGCGCGCGCTGCTGGCTGCCGAAAAAGACCCGCTCGAAGCCGGGATCCCCGAGCGAGACGCGCTCGAGCGTGGATTCGAGGGCGCGGGCCGAGAGCGTGGCGACGGTCATGCCCTGGCCGTACACCGGGTTGAACGTGCAGACGCTGTCGCTCACGGCGACGAAGCCCGGCAGGGGCATTGCGAGCTTGTCGAAGCGGCGCAGGCGATTCTGGTTCGCGCGGCTCGAATAGACCGGCGAGACGGGCCGGCCGAGCTCCGCCATGCGCTGCAACACCGGAGACCGCAGCGCGCCGAGCGCCCGAAAAAACCCCTCCTCGTCGCTCGGCGGGTAGTGCTTGGCGTACCCGACGAGCGTGATGATCCAGCGGCGCCCCTCGACCGGGAAGAGCACGCCGCCGACGAAATGGTTCTCCTCGGGCGAAGGATCGAGCCAGACGAGCTTCCACCAACAATCCGCGGGCAATGCTTCGGGGGCCTCGTACCAGCGGGAGCTATACCCCGAGTGACAATCGACCACCTCCTCGCGCGGGACCTCCGCGCCGAGCGACGCGAGCCACGAAGGCGCCTTCGACGAGCGGCCGCTCGCGTCGACCACGAGATCGGCCGGGAGCGTGAGGTTCGTCCCGCTGCCCCGCTGCACCGCGAGCACCCCCGCGGCCCGTCCGGGCGCGTCCGGGCGAACGTACAGGCCCGTCGCCTCGGTCCTCGGGAGGATCTCCACGCGGCCGCTCTCCCGCAGCCGCCGGCGCACGATGGATTCGGTCAGATCACGGGTCGCCAAATACGCCGTGCAGCCGCTGCGCAGCGGCTGCTGCCAGCCGGGATATCGCAGGACCGCGCCGTCGTAGGAGACGTCGAGCCTGTACGCGCCTTTCGCCTCGTACTCCGCGAGGAAACCCGGGAACAAGGCCTCGAGCTCCTGCGCCCCACGTGTGACGAGGGCGTGCACGTGCCTCGCCTGCGGCACGCCGGCGCGCGCCGTGGGGCCCTCCGGGAGGTCGTCCCGATCGAGGACCGTGATCTTCTCGAAGAATCGTTCGAGCACCCGCGCAGCCGAGAGGCCGGACATGCCCGCACCGATGACGACCGCGTGGTTTTGCATGACCCGAATCTCGTAAAGCGAGGTCAGAGGGGGATCAAGGCCCGGGCCAGGAGATCGGGCCGCGGGGCCCCTTGCGCGTGGAACCACGCGTCGATGTCGTCGATCCGCGCCCGCCCCGCCTCGCCGCCTTCGAGCTCGCCCAAACGCCGCTCGGTCAGGCGTGCGTAAAGCTCCATGTCCGAACGGCGGAACGAGGAGCGCGCGCGCGCGAGGTAGGCGAGGGCGCGATCGACGTCGCCGCGCCGCGCGAACACGGCCGCGCGAATGCCGAGCGCGCACGCGTCGGACCAAGGGGACCGCTCGGGATCGAGGCGATCGGCGAGGGAGAGGGCCTCGCGGACGAGGGGCTCGGGGCGGGCGACCTCACGCGCGCGGGCGAGCGCCGTTCGCGCCTGGAGATCAAAGAGCCGAATCCGGATCGATTTGGCCGTGCGCGGCATCATCGACGCGTGAAGCGCGCCATTCTGCGCGTGCAAGGCCGCGTACGCGCGGCTCCCTTCGCCGAGGTAGAGCAAGGCCTGGGTGCTCGAATAAAAGGCGCCCCAATGCATCGTGTGGTAGCCGCGCGTCGTCCAGCGCGACAGGGCATGGCGGCTCGATGCCATGGCCTCCTCGGGCCGGTCTTCGAGGAGCAGGCCCATCGGCGTCATGAGCACGCCGAGCGCGGTCTCCATGTACCGATCCCCGAGCGCGTCGGCCTCGCTGCGGCATTGGGGCAAGAGGTCGAGCAGGGCGCGGACGTCGCCGACGTAGAAGAGCGCCGTGAGGAGCCACCAGGCATACATGGAGGCGATTTCCCAGGCGATGTTGCTGCACGCCTCGCGAAAGAGCGCGATCGTGCGCTCGCAGAGCACGACGGCCTCGCGGAAGGCGTAACCGTTGTGCGCCGCGAGCGCCTTGCCCGCGCACGACCACGCGATCGCGTGCGGGTGGCCGATGCGGAGCGCGATCGACTCCGCCCGCGCCGCGAGATCCCGCGCCTCGGCGATGTTCTGCGCGCCGCCGCCGAGGCTGCGGAGCACGGCCTCCCAGGCGAAGGCCCGCGCGATGCGGTAGGGCTCGCCGGCCGCGAGCGAGAGCGCGAGGTGCCGCGCCTGAAAGTCGGCGCCGCGGACCGCGTCGACGCCGCCGAGCCCGTTGCCGAGCGACCAGCAGAGGTCGATCCGGTGGAGCACCAAGGGATCGATCGCGTGCTCGGGTTTTTCCTGGAAATCGTAGCCGCGGAACCGCTGCTTCACGCGGGCCACGGCGACATTGACGAACGAGCGCCCCGGCGTCGCGGGATACGGGAGGCCCACGGCCGGCAGGAGCTCGCGTGCCGCGGTGAGGCCTTCGTCCATGTGACCGGCGCGCAAGGAATGCTCGACGGCCCGCTGCCGCGCCACGAGGGCGGGCCGCGCGTCGAGCCGCGCCGCCGCGGAGAGGAACACACGCGCCGCCTCGGCTCCGCGCCCGGCCTTCGCGAGCGCGTCGCCGAGCCTGAGCTCGAGCGCGCCCACGTCCGCGGGCTCCGCGTGCTCCAGGGCCAGCCGATAAAGCGTCGCGGCCCGATCAAACGCGAGCACCTGCTCGGCGCGTCGAGCCGCGCGCTCCATGTAGGCCCGCGCGCGCGAAGGCTCGCCCGCCGTCCGGAAGTGCATCGCGAGCGCGGCCGGATCGGCATTGCTCATCGTCTCCATGGCCTGGCCGAGCGCGTGGTGCCGCGCGCGCAGATCCCCCTCGGCGAGCCCCTGCACCACGGACTCGCGGATCTTGTCGTGGTACGTCTCGACGCGCGCCTCGTCCCGCCCACCCTTCGCGCGGAGCAGGCCCTCGGCCCGCAGGAGGGCGAGCGCGCGGCTGTTCTCCTCGTCCCCGAGCGCCGCGGCCTCCTTGATGAGAACGGGCTCGATCGGCCGCCCCGCCGTGCTCACGATTTCCAGCACGAGCCGCGCCGCCGCCGGGAGCAAGGCCACGCGCGCCGCCACGACCCCGCGCAGGTCGAGCCCCTCGCTCGTGTGCCCGGCGAGGAGGTAGCGCGCGAGCTCCTGCACGAAAAACGGGCTCCCCGCGGCTTCCCGCGCGATCCGGGCCGCCGTCCTTTGCGCGTCCTCGCCATCCTCGCCGAGGATCGACCGCGCGAGCGCCTCGGCGTCCTCGGTCGCGAGCGGACCCACGACGACCTCGCGCGCAAGGAGGCCCGGCGTGGGCGTATGCGCCGAAGGCAAACGCTCCACGAGCGCGCACCCGCGTGCTTCCTCGGTCCGGTAACTCGCGACGAGGAAAAGCGCGGGCGCGGGCGCCGCGAGCAGGGCTTCGAGCAGCGCGGCGCTGTCCGCGTCGGCCCATTGGAGATCGTCGAGGGAGAGCACGACCGGCCGCTTTCCCGCGAGGTTCACGAAGAGCCTGCGCAGGGCCTCGAACGCGCGCCGCCGCAGCTCGTGCGGATCGGGCGCCTCGGGCTCGCTCCCCTCCTCGGCGAGCCGGCCGAGCACCGGGAAGAGCCGCGCGAGCGAGGAAAACCCCGGGGGCAGGAGGCCCGCGCGGTCGTCCGGATCGATCTCCCCGAGCAGCCGCGCGAGCGCGTCGATCGCGCCGTCGAACGCCTTGTACGGCACCCATTCGCGCTCGTGGCAGCGGCCTTCGAGCAAGATCGGCGCGCGCTCTTCGACGAGCGCGTCCAGGAAATGCCGCACGAGATCCGATTTGCCCATTCCGGACGTGCCGTGCACGTGCAGCACCACGGGCTGGTGTTCCCCGACGCACGCGTCGAACGCCGCGCGCATCGCCGCGACCTCGCGGGCGCGGCCCATGAAGCCCGGACGCGCGCCGCGCATCACGGACGCCGGGGGCGGGGCGCTCTCCGCCGCGGCGCCGGTGATGCGAAGGATCTCCTCGGCCCCTGCCCGCGCGCGCGGGTCCCGCGCGAGCAGGCGCAGGGCGAGCTCCGCCAGATCCGCCGGCGCGGAGGGCACGATCTCCCGCGGATCGGGCGGATCAACGAGGTGCTTCGTATAGAGCAGGTCCTCGATGCTCGTCCCTTCGAAGAGGTGCGGTACGACGCCCGTGAGCGCCTCGTAGAGCATCACGCCGACCGAGTACCAATCCGAGCTCCCGTCCCCCGCCGCGCCCGTCGCTTGCTCCGGCGACATGTACGCGGGCGTGCCCACCACGAGCACGCGGTCGCGCGCGAGCGACTCGAACGATCCCACGAGGCCAAAATCGAGGATTTTTACGTGGCCCTCCGGCGTGACGAGCACGTTCGAGGGCTTGAGGTCGCGGTGCACGCGGCCCGTGCGGTGGATGGCGGCGACGCCCTTCGCGAGCCCCACGAGGCTCTGGCGCAGCCGCTCCTCGTCGAGCACGCCTTGCGCGTCGGGCTGCTCGAGCGGCAGGCGCGGGAGCTCGGCGCCGCTCATGGGCAACGTCACCATGGCGATGGTCCCGTGCGCCCCCGCAACGGCGGGCACGTCCATGGTGACGGCGTTCGCGAACTCGGCGGCCATCGCGCGTTTGGCCGTGGGCAAGGGCGGGAGCGTGATCGCCGACGCGTCGCTTCGTTCCTCGCGGCTCGGCCGCACGTAGCGGAGGAAGCTCACGCCCCGCACGAGCTCCATCGTCAGGTAGAAGCGGCCCTCGTCGAAGAAGAGCTCGTGCAGGGCGACGAGGTTGTCGTGCGCGACGTCGGCGAGCGCGCGGAACTCTTGCTTGAAGGCATAAAGCGCGGCCGGATCCATGGAGAGGAGCGCCTTCAAGGCGACGTCCACGCCGAGGGATCGATCGAGCGCCTCGTACACCACGCCGAAGCCGCCCTGCCCGAGGCAACGGCGGATCAGGAAGCGCCGGCTGAGCTCCTCGGAGACGGACGGCAATTGCGCGAGATGTTCCACGATCGGAAGCTCCCCTCCCCCTCGACTCCGCTCCCGGCGGGAGAGGAGAGAAGGGTCGCTCTAGCCTCGCTTCACCGGGGCCGGAGAATCAAGTCGAACGTCGGGAAAAAATCGTTCGTTCGCACGGGGACCCTGCGCCACCGCCCGTCGCCCCCTTTTTCGAGGACCTTTTCGCGCTGATCGTAATTGTACCAGATGCCGCCGAGCGCGACGCGCACCGTCTTGCCGAGCCCGATCTCGATCCCGACCTCGGCGCTCGCGTAGAACGGCGAGCGCGGCGGGTGCGGGCTCCGCCCGATCGCATATCCGTTCACGGCGGCGCGGGCCCGCAGCCAATCGAGGATCGCGTAATCGTAGGCGAGGCCGGTCCGGACGCGGAAGCCGTTCAGCGCCGGCGCGAAGAGCAGCTCGAGCGGCGCGTACGACTCCAGCGGCGTCGCAGGGTTGTCGCCGAGCGAAAAGCCGACCGTCGTCTCCAGCCGCCCCGTCAGGACGCCGCGCTCGCCGCCCGAGATCCAGAGCCCCGCCGTCGGCGCGACCACCCAGCCGGGCCGCTGCCCCGACGTCTCCCACGTCGGGAACAGATATCCCTGCGTCAGGCGCATCGCGCCGGTCGGTACGGAAAGTCCGTATTCACCCGTCACGACGACCCCCTTGCCGAGATGGCCGAGCTCGCCGCGGAACGTGACGTTCGGCGAGAGCAGGAGCCAGGGCACGATCATCGTGGTGACCTCCCAGCCGCCGCCGAGCCCGAGTTCGAACGGCGAGAGGAGCCCGGCGGAGAGTTTTCCCTTGTCGAGGACCCGCGCCGTCTCGCGCGCGGGCATCGGATCGGCCTCGGCGAGGGCCGGCGAGAGCAGGGCGAGGAGCCCGAGCGCTGCGAACACGGCTCGCTTCACGGCGTCCCTCCCCCGAGCACCCACGTCCCCACGACGGGCGCGTGATCACTGAGCATCAGCGGATCACTCTGGATCCCTTGCCTGCCCGGCTCCTGGAGCACGTCCGTAGAGCCCGGGGCCCAGGCGTCGGCCTTCGTGACGAAGAGGTAATCGAGGGTGCGGTTCCAGAACTGCGGATTGCCCATGGCATCGTTGTGCAGCGGCCCGGCCACGGTATGCGTGAACGACCGCCGCTGCTGGGCCTCGGTGGTGCCGTAGGCTTCGAGGCTCACCCAGGGAACGTAATCGTCGTAAAACTTCTGCATGATCTCCGGCGTGTACGGGGGCTGCTCGTACTCGGTCCCGAGGGAGCTCGGGTGTTCGTCGGGGAAACCGACGAGCTTGATCGCGTTCGGGGGCAGCTCGTTGAAATCGCCGCCGAGCACGAACGGGCGCGTCTCCTTTTTGATTTCGTCGTAGATCTGCTGGATCTGCCGGCCCTTCGTGCCGTCGACATCGTAGGCCTCGGTGTGCACGACGTACGCGGCCACGTCGCGGCCCGCGCCCACGTCGATCACAGCGCGCCCGATCATGCGGTGAATGTAGAACTTGGCCGTGATCCCGTCCTGATCGGTGCGATCCTCCTGCCGGATCCGCTCGGCGAACGTGATGGGGTATTTCGAGAAGATCGCGTTGCCGAGATCCATCCGGCCGACGCCCTCGGAGGGGATGAAGCGGCTGTTCCAGGTCTGGATGTAGGCCGCGTAATTGAGGCTCGTGCCCTCCAGCATGCCCTGCACCATGTCGTAGTAGGCGCTGCGCCGGGAGTTCACCTCGATCTCCTCGGTCATGAGGATATCGGGGTCGTACTCGTTCACGAGGCGGTAGAGGTCGGCCATGTTAGAGACCACCTCCTGCCGCGTCATCTGCACGCGGTCGCCCCAGTAATCGAACCAGAAGTCGATCCGCGCGGCGCCGTATTTCACGTTCCAGGCCATCACCTTGAGCGTGGCGGGCGCGGGCTCGGCGGGCGGCACGAGCGTGCTGCGCGTCGTGACCTGGACCTCCTGGCGGACGAAATCGAGGTCGTCCGCGAGCGGCTCGCAGGCCGGGAGCAAGGCGAGGAGCGCCGACATCGTGAGCGCGAACGACGCGCGGCGGCGGGTGAGGAGTGCCATGACCGCCCATGCTACCCGCCACGCCCCGATGGTTGAAAGATCCTTACAAGTGGCCCCCGTCACGGGCCGGTTCAGCCGGCGCGGAAAAGCTCTGCGGGTCTGCAATTCCTTCGAATGAAGGCGCCGGGTTCCCGCTTGACACAATCGATCCGCTCGATTCTCATCGCAGGATGTCCCGCGCCTCCCTCCTCCTCGCATTCACTCCTCTGGCCGCCGCCGCGCTCCTCGTGGCTCCCGACGCGTCGGCGACGAACTTCTCGCTCTGGATTCACGGCCGGAACACCGGCACCGCGACCAAGGCGGGCAATTACACCGACTTCTCCTACTGGGGTTCGTCGGGGACCGCGGCCGGCGTCAACAAGAAGGCCGTCAACTGGGACGGCAAGAGCCGCATCTCCGAGCAGAACTACCGCATCCGCGACGCCCTCGATTGCTACTGTACGGGCTCGAACTGGTGTTACATCGCCGCCCACAGCGCCGGCGACGCCCAGATCGGCTACGCGCTGGCGGAATTCGGCGGCTCGTCGCGCAGCATCAAAAACGCGACCCCGGCCTCGAACGGCACGTGTGGCAATGCGGGCGGCACGCAGACCGGCTGGAACATCAAGTGGGTCGACGTCGCGAGCGGCGCCGGCGGCGGCAGCGAGCTCGCGAACATCGGCGCCTGGGCGGTGAGCGACAAGCTCACGGACGACCTGAAGACGGCCACGATGCGTGGCCTCTACGACCACAACCAGACCCGCGGAAAGTGGTTTTACATGTTCGCGGGCGCGAAGGGCACGCTCTACTCGGGCACGCTGGCCGGTCAGGACGACGAGGCGGTCGGATACCACTCGACCGGCGGCGTCTCCGTGGAGGGCAGCTTCTGCAACCCGGGGGATCTCCTGTGCGGTGGCACGCTCACGACGGGCTCGGGCGCGACGAGCAACAACAAGGCGAAGTGGTCGTTCCACTCGGTCCTTCTCCGCGACGACGCCGAGCAGTACAACCATTACGCGAACGGCGCCTGGGGAGGGATCATCGCCCCGGTGCGCGCCGACATGGTCGCCGACGCCCTGTAATTCCTCCGCGTGACGAAACGATTGCCAGGAAAAACGACCTCCCCGCGGCCGGGACGGCGACGCCTCGCCCTCGGGGCGGTCGTCCTCGCCGCAGGCCTCCTGCTCTTCTGGCAACGCGATCGCCTCTCGCCGCGGCGCGCGCCCTCCGAAGAGGAGCTGCTCGCCGCGGCCCCCACGCGCGCGGCAGGAGACACGCCTGCCCCTCGCCAAGACGGTCCGAAGTCCCGATGGGTGGCCCCGAAAAACGCGGGCGAGGACGGGGCGGAGGTGAGCGCGCGTGCGCTCGCCGAAAGGCGCCTGGAGCGCAGGCGGCACACGCTCGAAGGGTATTTGCAGGCGACACGGTACCCGCCCGGCGCGCGCCCGCTCTCGGAAAAACCCGACCTCCAAAAGGCGCATTCCGTCTCGAAGAGCACGCAGCCGCTCGCGCGGTCGGACAAGAAGCTCACGGACGCGCGCGTGACGCTGGAGCAGGATCGCCTGTATCTCGTCGGCGACGAGGCCGCGCGCCTCCGGGTCTCGTGCACCACGAGCGAAGGCCCTGCGCGGTGCGAGGTCCTGCGCGCCATGGCCCGCGTCCCGGAGACGATGCCGCAAGGAGACAACATGCCCACAGCCCCCGTCGTATTCGCCGACGAGGGCGCGGGCGGATCCTCGATCGCCGCGCTCTTCGCCCCGGCGAAGGAGGGGTTCGGCGGCTACCACGGCCCCATCGCGGTGAACGTCGATCTGCGCATCGACGGCGAGGAAGGCGGCGCGCGCTTCGACGTGATCTACACCCCCGCGCCACCGGCCCGCTTGACGGGCGACGTGCGCGAGGTCCTCGAAGACGGCTCGCTTTGCTTGTACCTGCGCCTCGCCGTAGACAAACCGGGCCGCTACGTGGTCGTGGGCCGCGTGGACGACGCCGACGGAGACGGCTTCGCCTACCTGGAGCACAACGAGCCGCTCAGCGCGGGCGCGCAGGAGGCAAAAATGTGCATTTTCGGCAAACTCGTCCTCGACGAGCAGGCCAAATCCCCGTTCGTGTTGCGCGACGTGGAGGCATACCTGCTGAAAGAAGACACCTACCCCGACCGCGAGCTCGTCCCGGGGCGCGACGGGCCTTTCCACACGACGAAGGCCTATGCGCAGAGCGTGTTTTCCGACGCAGAATGGCAGAGCGAGGAGCGGGACCGCCACGTGAAGGAGTTCACGAAGGACGTGAAGGAAGCAGAAGACGCGCTCGAAGCCCTTCCTTGAGACCGGAAGCGGACCGGGGCGCCGCCCCGGACCCCGCGGGGGGCTGTCCGCCCCCTCGACCCCGGACCAGCGAGGCGCTGGACCCAGGGTTGAAAAACTGCGCGATGCGCAGTTTTTCAAACAGGCCGACGAAGGAGCCGGGTTGCCAGCCGAACCAGCAGCGCGGCTGTCTTGGTGGGGAACGCCGTTGCCAGTCTTGACCGGGCCTGTTCGATGAACTGCGCATCGCGCAGTTCATCGAGCTTGGGTCCAGCCCCTGGCTGGTCCGGGGTGCAGGGGGCGGACAGCCCCCTGCTGGGGCCTGGGGCAACGCCCCAGCTCCGCGCAGGTGACGGTCTTCGCGTGGAAAACGGCGTGCAACGTTGCGCGAGGGCGCCGCACGGGATGGACGACGGTGCGGCGTCGTTGCGCGAGGCGCGGCCACGGCGTGGACGCCGGGCGCGTAACGTTTCCGATCCCACCGCCATGAGGGTTCGCCGCGCGCGCAACGTTTCCGAGCGCACTTCCAGGACCTGGACGCCGCTCGTGCAACGTTTCCGCACCCTCGGCCACGGCGTGTCCGCGCCTTGCGCAACGTTTCCGGGGCGACTGCCATGAGGTGGGCGTCGCTCGCGCAACGATGCGCGCCGCGTGCCATGCGGGAGAAGCTGCTATTGCGGCGGTTCGATCTGGAACACGTCCCAGGCTGGCGTGTGGTTGTTCTCCTCCGGGACCTGCGACGTCACGTAGAGCGCGGGGTAGGTCTTTTCGATGACCTCGGTGCCGTCGGGCTGCACCTTCGTCACGACGCCGCTCACGAAGAGCTGCGGGTTGTTCAGGTCGCGCCGCTTTGAGCTGAACGTCAGCCAGTAATACTTTTTCCCCTGGAATGCCTCGGCGCTCGGCGCCCAGCGCGGCCACGAGTTCGTGATGCCCGGACTCGGCCGGTTCACGCAGGCCGGCGGATCGTTGGCGGCCACGCGCACGGGCTCGCCGCCCTTCGCCGGCACCACGAAGACCTCGGCCATCGGCTCGTCGTACGAATCCGCCCAGTTTACGCCGTCGAACTTGTAGGGCGCGAACCGATTGAACGCGAGCAGCGTGTCGCCCGGCGAGATGACGGGGTAAAACTCCAGAAACCCGGGATCACTCGCGCCGGGCAGCGGCGTCGCATTGCCGCCCTGCCGGTCGTTGAAGGGCACCGTGTAGATGTCCATCGTCGTGTCGGCGTCCGTGATGCCTGTGACGACGCCTTCGCCGGAGGTCGTGGCCGTCGTGTATGCGATCGTCGTCCCGTCGTGCCAGAACGTTGGCGACGCGGGGGCGTGGGTGTCCCCGATACGCGGGAGAATGCCCGAGCCCGTCACCGGGTCCAGCGTATGAAGGTCGGTCCAGACGAGCTCGTTCTTGTTCCCCGTGAACGCAGGGTCGATCATGACCGTGATGGCGACGGCGTCCTGCGCCGTGTAACGCTTCTCCGAGAGCGTCGGCGCCGATTGCTTTTGCCGTCCGAGCAGCCCGAGCGCCACGGACGAGACCTGCGCCTCCGTGGGCAAACCCGCCGTCCCGTCCACCTTTCGCGCCGTGACGGTCCGCGTGCCGAGGGTCGCGTCACGCGTGAAAAACGTGAGCGCGCCGTCCGGCGACGAGGCGTGGCAAGCCACGCACGTCGTATCGCCGCCCATGATCTCGGGCGAGAGCACCGTCGTCAACTGGGTGTCGCCAATGGAAAAACCCTTCAATGCGGTCTTGCCCGAGCCCGGCGCGCCCGTCGTCCAGTAAACGATCGAGCCCGGCGCCGCCACGGGCGCCACGTGGACCACGCCCTCGGTGCCGGCGAGCGGACCGGCGACGAGCTGGCCGCCGTCGATCTGCCCGCTCCGCACGGTCATCTTGATGTCGCGGCCCGCGCTGTGCCCCGCGAGCCCGGACCATATCTCCGCGGGAATCGTGTACGAGGTGGCCGAGGTGTAGACCCAAAGCTCGTTCACCTGGTTGTCGACCTTGAGCCGAAGCTCGAAGACATTGTGACCCGCCGGCGCAATCCATTCGAAGCGCAGCGGTGTCCAGTTGGTCGGGACGAGCGCGTCCACCGGCGGCTCCGAGAGGCATGGGCCGCCCTGCGGCTCTCCGGGCATGCCCTGGAAGAGAGCGGGCGCCTCGGCGGGCGCGCCCATGTCGAGCTGCGGACCGGCAGGGAAATCAACGAACGGTCCGTCCGGATTGGGGCCGCTGCCAATAAACGTCCCCCCTTCCCCGCCCGCGCCGGCCGAGCCGCCCGATCCGGAGGCCCCGGCCCCGCCGGTTCCCTGGGTGGCCGACGAACCCCCCACGCTGCTGGAAGAGCACGATACCCCGGTCGCGCCGAGCGCAGCGGCCGAGGCCAAGGCCAAGAGGAGCGCGAGATCGCGCCGAAGTGTAGTTGTCATGAACGGATGATCGGGAGCCACCGGCCGGCGTCAAGGCAGAGACGCCGAGCTCGCCCGATTGCGACAGGATGCCCACGGTTGACAACCAAGCCCCCGGCGCAACGGGACCTACATGGCGGCGAGGGGGAGACAAAGGACGGTCATCGCGCTCTCGGGCGGCGTGATCGCGGGCATTTTCGCAGGAATCGTGGCGAGCCTGTACGGGCTCCTTTCCCAGGTGGCGCAGGGCCGCGACCCGTGGGGCGTGTTCAAGTGGGCCTCGGCGCCGTTCCTCCACGAACGCGCCTTCGCGCCCGGCTTCGACGCAGGCGCCGTGGTGCTCGGCATCCTCCTGCATTTCGCCGTGTCGATCGGCTGGGGCGCGCTGTTCGGCCTGCTCGTCTTCGGCGCGAACGTGTTCCGCACGCTCGTGTTCGGCGCAGCGTACGGCGTGATCGTCTGGTTCGTCATGTACCGGTTCGTCTTGCCCGCCGTGGGCCTCGGCGCCGTCGCAGAGCGCGTGCCCGTGGGTCCGGCGATCCTCGAACACGTGGTCTTCGGGCTCGCGCTCGCCGTCGGGTTTCTCCCGTTCCAGCGACGCGCCCCCATGGTTTGACCGAGGATCTCCACGTTCCGCCCCCTTCCGAAGGGGCGTTCGCCTCGACTAGGATGCGGGGCATGCCCCTCTCGGTTTCGCCGCAGGCCGCGACGCACGTGGGCCGGAAGCGCAAGCGCAACGAGGACAGCCACCTCGCAGACCCGGACCTCGGCCTGTACATCGTCGCCGACGGCATGGGCGGCCAGGCAGCCGGCGACGTCGCGTCGCGCCGCGCCGTCGACGTCGCGCGGGCCTACGTGGCCGATCGGGTCGACGTGCTGACGCGCTTCGCGGAACACCCCTCCCAGGAGAACCGCGTCGCCGCGCAGGAGCTCGTCGCCGCGGCGATCCAGGCCGCATGCGCGGATCTCTGGGCCATGGCCGAGAACGACCCCAAGCTCCGCGGCATGGGCACGACGATGGTGCTCTTCGCGGTCGCGGGGGATCGCGGCGTCGTCGGGCACGTGGGCGACAGCCGCGCCTACCTCCTGCGGCAAGGCGTGGCCAACCGGCTGACCGAGGACCACACGATCGTCGCAGCCTCGATCAAAAACGGCACGATGACGAAGGAGCAGGCGAAAGTGAGCGCCCTTCGCAGCGTGCTCACGCGGGCCGTGGGGACCCAGGAGTCGGTGCAGGTTGACACGCTGCTCGTGGAGATCATGCCGGGCGACCTGTTCCTGATCTGCAGCGACGGTCTCTACGGGTACATCGAGGACGAGGAGGTGCCCGCGCTCTGCGCCGGCGTCCCGGAGAACCTCGCGGAAGCGCTCGTCGACGTCGCAAACGAGCGAGGCGGCCGCGACAACATCACAGCACTCGTGCTCTCGTTCCACGGCGCGACGGCCGAGGAGCCGGAGCCGGAAGCGCTCACGAAGCACGAGGCGCTACGCGGCATCCCGCTCTTCATGCACCTGACCTACCGCGAACAAGCCGAAATCCTGGCCATCTCGGACGTGCGCAGCCACCCGATCGGCGCAGCGATCGTGACCGAAGGCGAGCCGGGCGAGGATCTCTACGTGATCCTGCGAGGGCGCGTGGCGGTCGAGAAGGACAACGTCGCGATCACATCCATCATGACGGGCGGATATTTCGGCGAAATGGGTCTCGTCGACGACTCGCGGCGCTCGGCCACGGTGCGGGCCCTCGAGCCAGTACGCACGATGGTCATCACACGAACGGACATGATGAACGTCATGCGACGCGAGCCCGTGCTCGCCGTGAAGCTGCTCTGGAGCTTCGTGCAGGGCCTCTCGCAGCGTCTGCGCACGGTGAACACCGAGCTCTCCGAAGCACGCGCCGAGCTTTTCGAAGCCCAAGGCGTCACGCCCTATACGTCGTAGGTCTCGCCTGGAGGGCGTTGCGCTGGGGCTTTGCCCCAGGCCCCACCGGGGCTGTCCGCCCCTGGACCCGGACCAGCGAGGCGCTGGACCCGGGGTCGATGAACTGCGCGATGCGCAGTTCATCGAACAGGCCAAGGCAAGACTGGCGACGAGCCTGCCAACCAGCGCGGCAGCGCCGCAGGTTCAACCGGCAGCGTGCGCGTCGCCGGCTTGAAACCCACCTCGATGGTCTTGCCACCGGCCCGTTGGAAGAACTGCGCATCGCGCAGTTCTTCCACCCCCGGTCCAGGCCGTGCCTGGTCCGGGGTCGAGGGGGCGGACAGCCCCCCGCGGGGTCCGGGGCAGCGCCCCGGCGCGGCGCCCCCCACCCATCAAGCCGTGCGCTTCACGTACTCGAAATCGACGGGACGCCCTTTGATGCCGTGCTTTGGCGGCGCGATCCAGTTTGCCATCAGCTTTGCGTCGTAGATCGGCGCTGTCATGAGGCTCTTTACGTAGGCCTCGTCTGCTTCGCTCGGCATCCACTCGTCGCGACGGCGCTCCCACTCTTCCTTCGTGATGGCGTTGCCCTCCACGTCGAAACAGAGCCCGCCGTAGATCCCTGTGCGGCGATGGAACCTTCGGCTCGGCAGCTTGAGCTTGTACGCGATCCCTGCTTCGGCGAGGGCGCGGTTCCACTTGTCGACTCCGCGCTGCGCGTCCTCGATGTACTCGTCGCGCAGCACCTCGTTCATTGCGTTGCGCAGCGGCACCTCCTCGCGACGGAAGCCCGACACCACGCCGGGACCTGCCGAGACCGGCACGTCCATCGCGTAGATGCTGTCGACGGCGCGATGATCCTCGTAGCTCTCCTCCTTCGCGCGCCCCTTCAGGCTCGACGCGAAGAAGTTCGCTGCGTTCGACGAGATCTCGCCGCCGAACAGGTCGAGTGACACCGAGTACCAGAAGTTCAGGTACTTCTGCATCGTTGGTAGATCGATGCCGCCTTCGGCGCGCGCGTCCTCGTTCTTGTTCTTCTTCATCAGCTCTGCGGTGCGCTGCACGATGCGCAGGATGCCCGTCTCGCCGACGAACATGTGATGCGCTTCCTCGGTCAGCATGAACCGCGTCGTGCGCGCGAGCGGGTCGAAGCCGCTCTCGGCGAGCGCGAGGAGCTGGTACTTCCCGTCGCGATCCGTGAAGTACGTGAACATGAAGAACGAGAGCCAGTTCTGACACGGCTCGTTGAATGCCCCGAGGATCCGCGGTTTGTCGGGGTTGCCGCTGCGGCGCTCGAGAAGCGCTTCGGCCTCCTCGCGACCGTCGCGACCGAAGTAGCTGTGGAGCAGGTACACCATCGCCCAGAGGTGCCGGCCTTCCTCCACGTTCACCTGGAACAGGTTGCGGAGATCGTAGAGGCTCGGACACGACAGACCGAGGAGCCGCTGCTGCTCGACGCTCGCGGGCTCGGTGTCTCCTTGCGTTACGACGAGCCGGCGCAGCACGTTGCGGAACTCGCCGGGCACGCTTTGCCAGACGGGCTCGCCCATGTGGTCGCCGAACCCGATCTTCCGATCGGCGACGGGGTCCGTGAGGAAGATGCCCCAGCGGTAGTCGGGCATCTTTACGTAGTCGAAGTTGGCCCAGCCCTCGTGATCGACGCTCACGGCGGTGCGGAGATAGATCTGGTCCTCCTGGAAGCCTTCGGGACCCATCTCCTTCCACCAGTCGATGAACCTGGGCTGCCAGGCTTCGAGCGCCCGTTGAAGCTTCTTGTCGGACGCGAGATCGACGTTGTTCGGGATACGCTCGGAATTGACGACAGAGCTCACGTTCGCCTCCAGTCGAATTCGGGTCGCTCGGGCCGGCCGTACATCGTGAGCGCGCCCCGCTCGCCGACCGCATTCGGGCGCTGGAAGATCCAGTTTTGCCAGGCCGAGAGGCGCCCGAAGATCTTTGTCTCCAGCGTCTCGGGCCCCGCGAACCGCAGCGAGGCCTCCATCCCGGTCAGCGCGTCGGGCGACAGGCTCGCGCGCTCCTCGACCGCGATGCGCACCTCGTCGTCCCAGTCCATCTCGTCGGGCGTGAACGTCACGAGCCCGAGCTTCTTCGCGGCGTCCGCGTCGAGCAGGTCCGTTTGTCCTTCCAGACGCTTCACGGCCGAAGGCTCGTGCAGGAACCGCGTCTCCAGACGCGTGAGGCCGTTCGGCATGGGGAACGGGCCGAAGTTCAGCGGCGAGAGGCCGATCACGGGCGGCTCGTCGCCGCCGTCGAGCATGTAGGTCCGGTCGCCGGCGAGGGCCAGCTCGAAGAGGCTGCCCGCGAAACACGAGCCGGGCTCGACCAGCGAGAACACGCTGCGCGCCGTGAGATCCAGGCGCTTCAGGGTGCGGCGCATCTTGAGCAGGATCTCGCGGGCGAACCAGTCGTCTTGCAGCGCGTGGAGCGCGCGATCCGCGGCGCGCACGGCTTCGGGATCGCCCTTCGTCCGGAGCAGCACGAGGCCTGCCTCCGGGTGGTTGAAGCGCAGATCGAGCAGCGCGTCGTCGAGCTCGCGGAACACGCGGAGCGACCACACGTCGGAGCCGCTCTTGTGCAGCGCCTCCACCGTCGTCTCCGGCGCGCCCTCGGGCGCGCGCACCTCGATCTCGGCGACGCGCGTCGCGCTGTCGAGGACGAGCGTGACGTACTTGTACTCGGCCTTGTACTTGCTGCCGTCCTCGGAGCGCTTCACGTCGAGCGGGGCGAGCGTCACGCCCGCGCCCGGCTTGTCCTTCGTGCGCGACGCGATCGCGTTCGCCTCCTCGATCACCACCTGATCGAAGCGGCTCTTCGGGATCGAACGATCGACGAGGCGCCACTCCTCGGCGCGCTTGCCGCGCACGCCCTCGGCGAGCGTGCTGAACACGTCGGCGAGATCGCGGCGGACCTTGCGCTTGTCCACGAGGCGCGTGAGCCCGCCCGTGCCCGGGAGCACGGCGAGCAGCGGCGTCTCCGGGAACGAGACCGCGCTCGAACCATCGTCGCAGAGAAGGATCTTCTCGCACGCGAGCGCGAGCTCGTAGCCGCCGCCCGAGGCCACGCCGTTCAGCGCGGCCACGTAGTGCTGGTCGCTCTCGGTGCAGGCGGCTTCGAGCGCGAGGCGCGTCTCGTTCGTGAACTTGCAGAAGTTGACCTTGAAGGCGTGCGTCGACGAGCCGAGCATGTAGATGTTCGCGCCGGCGCAGAAGATGCGCGGCTGCCCGCTCGTGACGATCACGACCTTCACCTCGGGGTGCTCGAAGCGCAGCCGCTCCACCGCGTCCGCGAGCTCGATGTCCACGCCGAGGTCGTAGCTGTTCAGCTTGAGCGTGTAGCCGGGGCGCATCGGCGCCTCCTCGACCACATCCATCACGAGCCGCGCGATCGCGCCGTCGAACGACAGCTTCCAGTGCTTGTAGCGGCTCGGATGTGTCTCGAAACGGATGGCGGGCGCCTTGGCCCCGCTGCTTTCACTCTCGATGCCCATCGACGAAAACTCCATCACCGCGGCGGGAAGGTGTCAAGCAATATACTGCTTGTTGGATTCGGGTTCATGAAATATAGTGCATGAGGTGGCGGCCCGAAAGAAGCCCGACGCGGGCGCAGACGAACCGGAAGGCGCGGGCTCGCCGCTCCTGCGGGCGCTCGGCGAGCGGGTGCGCGAGCGGCGGCGCGCGGCCGGTTTGACGCTCCGGGATCTCGGGGTCGCGTCGGGCGTGAGCGAGCGGTTTCTGGTGCTCGTCGAGGGCGGCAAGGCGAACGTGTCCGTGGTTCGTCTCGACGCGATCGCGCGCGCGCTCGACACGTCGGCGTCGGCGCTCCTCGCAGACGCCCCCACAGAGGCGCCGCGCGCGGCCGCGAAGGGCCCGCTCGTGGCGCTGCTCGGCCTGCGCGGGGCGGGAAAAACCACGCTGGGAAGTCGCGCGGCGGCCCGGCTCGGGTTGCCCTTCGTGGAGCTCGACAGCCTCGTCGCGACGCGGGCCGGGATGAGCCTCACTGAAATCTTCGAGATGCACGGCACGGCGTACTTCCGCAGGCTCGAACGCGAGGAGCTCGCGCGGCTCGTCGCGCGCGGCGATCGCGGGATCGTCGCGACGAGCGGCAGCCTCGTGACCGATCACGAGACGTTCGAGCTCCTCCGCCGCGAGGCCGTGACCGTGTGGCTGCGCGCGCGGCCCGAGGATCACTTCCAGCGCGTGATCGACCAAGGCGACGCGCGGCCGATGGCGAGCCGACCGGCGGCGATGGAGGAGCTCCGCGCGATCCTGCGCGCGCGCCGCGCCCTCTACGAGCGCGCGGCCCACATCCTCGACACCTCGGCCCTCGGCCTCGAACGTTCGATCGACCGGCTCGTGAAGATCATCCACGCGGCGAGCCGTGGTAGGCTGCCGCCACCGCCGGTCGGTTGAACGCATGCCCCGCCTCCGCATCCTCAACGTCGTCTCCGAGTGCGTCCCTTTCGCCAAGACGGGAGGCCTGGCGGACGTGGCCGGCGCGCTCCCCATCGCGCTCGCGGCGCGAGGCCACGACGTACGCACCGTCATGCCGCGCTACCGCATCGCGAAGAAACACCCGGCCAAACGGCTGCCGATCTCGCTCGGCGTGCCCGTCGGCGGCGGGGAGGTGTGGGGCGGCGTGTGGGAGGCGCGGCTCGGCGAGAGCACGTCGCGCGTCTACCTGCTCGAGCACGACGAGCTCTACGATCGCAGCGGCATCTACAACGATTCGAACGGGGATTACCGCGACAACCTCGCGCGCTTCACGTTCCTCTCGCGCGGCGCGCTCCGGCTCGCGAGCGTGCTCGGGTTCATCCCCGACGTCGTGCACGTGCACGACTGGCCGACGTGCCTCGTGCCCGTCTACATGAAGACGCTCGACGCCCGTTCGCCGATCGGCGGTGCCGCATCGATCCTGACGATCCACAACATGGGTTATCAGGGCTGGTTCGACAAAAACGAGCTCTCCCAGACCGGCCTCGGCTGGGACGTCTTCCACCACCGCGCGCTCGAGTCCTACGATCGGCTGAACCTGCTGAAAGGCGGCATCAACTTCTCGACGCTGCTCTCGACGGTGTCGCCGCGGTACGCGCAGGAGATCCAGACGAGCGAAGGAGGGCACGGGCTCGAAGGCTCCTTGCGCGAGCGCGGCGACGACGTGATCGGCATCCTGAACGGGATCGACGACGAGATCTGGAACCCCGCGACGGACCGGCACCTCCCCGCGCATTTCGACGCCGACGATCTGCAAGGCAAGGCCTTCTGCAAGGCCGAGCTGCAGCGCGAGATGGGGCTCCCGGTTCGCCCCGACGTACCGATCATCGGCCTCATCAGCCGGCTCGTGCACCAGAAGGGCATCGACATCTTCGCGGGCGCGCTCGGGACGCTGCTCCAGCGAGACGTGCAGGTCGTGGTGCTCGGATCGGGCGAGGGTTGGGCGGAGGATCTCTTCACGCGGCTCGGCCACTCGACGGATCGGTTCCGCGCGTACATCGGCATGAACGACGCGCTCGCGCATCGCATCGAGGCGGGCTCGGATCTCTTCGTGATGCCCTCGCGCTATGAGCCTTGCGGGCTGAACCAGCTCTACAGCCAGCGGTACGGCACGCTGCCCATCGTGCGCGCGGTAGGCGGCCTCGACGATACGGTCGAGCACATGGCGACGGGCTTCAAGTTCCTCGATCTCTCGGCCGACGTGCTCGCCGACACGGTGCTCGAGGCAGCGTGGATCTACCGCGAGCACCCCGAGCACTTCCGCTCGATGCAAAGACGGGCGATGAAAAAGCCGTTTGGTTGGGATTACGCGAGCCGCCAGTACGAGGCGATGTACCGGCTCGCCATCTCACGGCATCGCGGCGAGCGCTGAGGCGGGCCCGAGAGCCCGCCTCGGCGGCGATGCTCTCAATGCGCGTGGCCGGCGTGATCGTCGGGGTGCTCGACCTGCTGCCCCGGCTGCCCCGGCTGCCCCGGCTGCCCCGGCTGCCCCGGCGTCGGGATCTGCCGCATGGGCGGCCCCTTCGGCTCGACGACCTGGCCCTTCGCGGTGAGCGCGCGCGAGAGGGCGCGGTGCTTCGCCTCGATGACCGAGGTGAACCCGTTGACCAGCGGGAGGAAGCCGTCGGGCTCGATCCCCTTGTCGCTGATCTTCGCCTGGGCCTCCTCCGCAGCCTTCTGGAACGCGCTCAAGGGCGGGACGGTGATCCTCGCCCAGGGATCGCTCGTGTTGTTCGTACCGAAGGTCTTGATGGCCTCGATGTCCTTCGCGAGCGCCGCGACGCCCTCCTTGTAGGCGGCCGTGTCGATCTTCTTCGCGAGCACCGAAAGGACGAGCCCGCGCGCCCTGTCGTAGGCCGTGAGCACGAGCCGCTCGCCCTCGTCGAGCTTCGCCATGTCGACCGGGTGCTCCTTGTGCCACGCGGCGATCGCGCTCCCGAGTTTGTCGGCGTTCTCGTCGAGCTTGGCGAAGTCGGCGACGAGCTTCTTGTGCAGCTCCTTGCCGCGCTCGAACTTGTCCTTCGAGTACTCCTCCCGCTGGTAGTACACGCTGGCCGCGGCGATGTTGCGGCTGAGCTCCAGCGAGAACGGGGCGAACGTCGTGAGCGCCGCGTCGATGTCGGGCATCGCCGGCTCCTTGAGATCGGCGGCGACGGTGCACGCCCGCGCGTTGCGCTCGTGCGGAGCGCGCATGCCCATGTCGGCCATCTTGCGGCCTACGAACGCGCTGTTGGCGGGCGCGGCGGAGGCGACGGGGCCCGCGGACGACGCAGCCGAGGTGCCGGGCTTCGGCGGCGGCGCGAGCGTGGGCGGAGCCGGCGGCAGGGACGCGCCGGGGATGCCGAAGCTCGGGATCTTCTTCTCGCTCGGTTCGTCCTTGCCGAGGCTCCCGAGGTACGCGTCACGCGCTTGACGCAGGGTGAGCGTACCGAAGTAACAAACCTCGAGGCGGTAGTTCTTCATCGCCTGCGGGTCGAACTTCGGGATGGGGGCGATCGGCGTGCGCAGCGGCAGCTTGCCCTTCCCGCTCGGCAGCATCGCCGCAGAGGGCTTCGCCTCCGGCGCGGGCGCGGGCGGCTCCTCTTTTTTGCAACCTACGGTCAGGGGAGCGAGCGCGAGCACGAACGGAAGGAAAGACCGCAGCCGGATCATGAAGACATGCCTCCTCGAAGATGCCCCGCGCCTCGGCAAAGTCCGGGCGAAGGCCGGACCGGCATCATGCCCGACCACCGCGGACTTTCAAGCGTCGCACCGCGGCGATCCTGCCCCTGCCCCTTGCGGCCGCGCGCAGCGGAATCATGTTGGCCGTCGTGAAAAAAACCACCGACGTGCGTCCGCAGAAGCTCGAAGGCAAGAAGGTCTCCGGAAAGGCTCGCGGGCTCGCGCTCGTGCCGCTCCTCCGGGATGCGCCAGCGGCTTGGCGGCTGCTCCGAGACCGGGAATCCGCGCTCTGGGCCAAGGTGCTCGTCGTTCTGTCGGTGGTTTACTGCGTCTGGCCGCTGGATCTCGTGCCCGACGCCGTACCTTTCATCACCTGGATCGACGACGTGGGCGTGGTGCTCCTCTTCCGGGCGATCCTCCACCGTCAACTCGGCCGCTACCACGAGCCCCGATCGGAAATCGTGGAGGACGTGCGTGGCACTCGATCCGGAGCCGATGTCCGCGTAGCCTGAACGCGGGTTCCCGTGCGATTCCAACGTTTGACGCTCGACAATGTCCGCATCGAGGACGAGCGCTCGTATCGACACATCGGTCTCTACGCCGAGCTCAAGCGTGCGCTCGTGCGTGACCACGTCACCTTCCTCGTGCCGAAACCCGGGACACCGGAGGCACGCTGGGATCGAGCGCTCTTCTTGAACCTCACGTTCTGGTCGCCTGACCAGCCAGGCGACGTCCTCGACGGCGACGCCATCCCCGCCGACGTGGTGATGCACGCAGGCTGGCACCACGTCACGCGACGCGCGCTCGACGCGCTCGGACCGACGGCGAGCCAGAGCCCCGACGCGCTCCTGCTCGGCGAATCGATCGCGAGCGCGTTTGATCTCTACCTCGTCGGTCGCTTGCTCGGCCACGCGCCGGACGCAGCCTTCCTCGAAACACAAGTGCCCGCGATGGCGGAGGCCACGCAGCAAGCTGGCATGCCGGAAGACGCGTTCGAAGCGATGCTCGACGAGGTGTCGCGAGATCCGGACAAGGCGTTCGAGGATCTGCGCGAGCTGCTCTTCGACGCGAGCATCGCGCTCGTGCGTGCGCCCTCCGTCGAGGAAGCAGCCGAGAGGATCGCGCGTTTCGACACGCATCGTTTCGGACCGCTCCTGCACCACTACGAACTCTCGACGTGGATCCTGTACGCGCGCGCCTACGCGAAGGACGCCGGCGCGCCGGATCCACAGGTGATGGCCGTCGACGCGATGATCCGCCGCGCGGACGTCGCGCTCGATTGGCTCGAAAAGAACTGGATCTACGGGCTCTCGGGGGATCCGGGCGAACCCGACGACCGCGAGGTTCTGCCACGATGAGCGAGAAACAAGACAACACGAAGGCGGTAGCGGGCAACGTGGAGCCGCCGCCAGAGACGATGAAATCGATCCCCGAGCGGACGAGCGTCTTCGACCTCGACGTGTCGGCCGAAGTGGTGACGGTGCCGCCGCCCGCGCTCGCAGGCGCGGCCGACAGCTTGAAGATCCCGCCGCCGCCGCCGGCGCCGCGCGCGAAGGCATCCTCGCAGCCCACGTTGGCGAAACAGGCGACGCCGATGCCGGCCGCGACGAAGCGCACGCCGACGTTGAAGGACGACGACGACAGGCCCTCGTTCTTCGACGTCTTCGACGTCGAGCGGCACGAGGCCAAGCACATGCAGCCCGAAGCCGCCCCGGAAAAACCCGCGGACAAAGCGGCCCAGCGCGGCTCGCGGCCCGATCCACGCGAGATCAGCCGCAGCCGGAAGATCGTCGACGAGGACCTGTTCAACCTGAGCAGCAGCCTCTTCAACAACCAAGGGCTCACGCCGCTCGTGGCGCCCGACGTCTCGGCGCTCGGGGTCTCGGCGCTCGGCAAGGATCTCACGAGCGCGCCGAAGCCGGCCGATGCGGCCGCAGGAAAAGCCGACGCGGCGAACAGCGGAGGCTCGCTCTTCCTGGCCGCGCCGCCCATCACCGCGCCGCCGGCGCCCGTGACGAAGTCGTCGATGGACGCGATCGATCTCGACGTCGACGTCGCGGCCGCGACCGGGAAGCTCGATCGCAAGCGCCTCGGGATCGGGGTCGTGCTCGTCGCGGCCCTCGCGGGGCTCGTGTTCTTCCTGGTGCAACGCGCATCGACGACGACCGAGGAGCCAACGGCCGCAGTCGCCACCGAGTCGACGACGACGCCCGGTACGGGCAACGACGCGCCGCTCGCCCTGCAACCGGGGAGCACGAACCAGGCGCCCACGCCGAACACGAACACCCCGGCGCCGAGTGATCCGGGCGCGGCGGCGAAGGCAGGCACGGAGGCCCCCGCGGACAAACGCGCCGGCTCGGCCGACGCCGCGCCGAAGGGCGAAGGCCGGGACAAACCAGCGGCGGGCGGAGACAAACCGCCGGAGAACGCCAAACCCGTCGAGACGGCGTCGGCGAACAAGACGCAGGATCTCGCAGCCGCGATGGCCGCGGCGAACAACAAGCCCGCCACGCCCGAGCCGCCCTCGGGCGGCGGCAACGAGTTCAGCAGGAGCGCCGCGGCCTCCGCGCTCGGCGCCGCCGCCGGCAGGGCCTCAGGCTGCAAGGCGCCCGGCGATCCGAGCGGCACAGCGCGCGTGAGCGTCACGTTCGCCCCGTCCGGCCGCGCCACGAAGGCGCAGGTGAACGGCCCGCCGTTCGCCGGCACGCCGACCGGAGGCTGCATCGCCGCGGCGTTCCGAAGCGCCTCGGTCCCGCCCTTCTCCGGTGACTCCGTGACGGTGAGCAAGTCCGTCACGATCCGCTGATCTCCGCGCAGAACGCGTCGACGTTTCTCGTTCCGTTCTTTATCCTCCCGGCCCCGTGCTGGTCGCCCTCCGCGTCAAGAACTTCGTCCTCATGGATTCGCTCGAGCTGCGCCTCGAGCCCGGCTTCAACGTGCTCACCGGCGAGACCGGCGCAGGCAAGTCGATCGTCGTCGGCGCGCTCTCGCTCGTGCTCGGCGGCCGCGGCAACGCCGAACAGGTGCGGCCCGGCGCCGACGAGGCCGAGGTCGAGGCGCTCTTCGACGTGACGGGCAGCGAGCAGCTCGCGACGGCCCTCGACGCCGCCGGCGTGTCCTCCGGCGGCGAGCTCGTCATCCGCCGCGTGGTGCAGCAAAACGGCCGCTCGCGCGCGTACCTGAACGGGCGTCTCTGCACCGCGGGCGAGCTGCAAGCGCTCGCGTCGGAGCTCTGCGACGTCGCCTCGCAACACGAGAGCGTCGCGCTGACCGATCCCTCGACGCACCTCGGGTACCTCGATCGTTTCGGCCGTCTCTCGACCACACGCGAAGCGCTCGCCGCAGAGGTCGAGAAGCTCGAGAAGGTCGTGGCCGAGATCCGCGAGGTGCGCGAGGCCGAGCGCGGCCGCGTCGAGCGCGAAGCGTTCCTCGGCTTCCAGCTCCAGGGCATCGACACCGTGTCCCCGCAGCCCGGCGAACTTGAAGAGCTCGCAGCCGAGCGCCAGAGGCTCCGCCACGCCGGCCGGCTCCGCGAGCTGACCGAGCACGCGGCCGCGCGGCTCGATCAAGGCGAGCACGCAATCTGCGACGAGCTCGCGAAGCTCTCGAAGGATCTACGCGCCGCCGCAGATCTCGATCCCTCCCTCGAAGCCACGGCGAACACGCTCGATGGTTTGTTCTCCGAGCTGCGAGAGATCGCCCGCGAGGTCGATCGATACGCCGAGCGCGCCGAGGCAAACCCGTCGCGGCTCTCGGAGATCGAGGACCGCATGTACCGGCTCGAAGGTCTCCTGCGGCAACACGGTCCCACGATCGACGACGTGATCGCGGCGCGATCGCGCATCGCGACGGAGCTCGAAGGGCTCGGCAACGTGGAGACGAAGCTCGAAGCGCTGGAGCACGAACGCGATCGGCTGCTGCGCGTGGCAGGAGAGCGCGCGCGGCAGCTCTCACAAAAACGCCGCGAAGCCGGCGAGAAGCTCGGCGCGTCGATCGGCGGAGAGCTCGCCGATCTCGGCATGGGCGGCGCGCGCGTGATCGTAGACGTCGCACCGCTCTCGGGCGAGAGGTCCGAGCTCGTCGTCGACGGCGCACGGCTCGGCCGCGACGGTATCGACCGCGTCGAGTTCCTCATCGCGCCCAACAAAGGCATCGAGCCGCGTCCGCTGCGCAAGATCGCCTCGGGCGGCGAGCTCTCCCGCGCGCTGCTCGCGCTCAAGCGTACGCTCGCAGAGTCAGGGCCGGCAGGGCTCTACGTGTTCGACGAGGTCGACGCCGGCGTCGGTGGCGTGGTCGCGGACAAGATCGGCCGCGCAATCGCAGACGTAGCGCGCCACCACCAGGTCCTCTGCATCACGCACCTCGCCACGATCGCAGCCTTCGCAGACGCACATTTCGTGGTGTCGAAGCAGGTCGACGGGCCGATCACGAAGAGCACGGTCAAGCGCGTCGAGGGCAAGGATCGAGTCGCCGAAGTCGCGCGCATGCTGGCAGGCGCGAAGGTCGGCCCGAGCGCGCTGAAGGCAGCCTCCGAGATGCTGGACGAGGCGAAGGCACGCTCAGCGGCCGTCGCCGCGAGCCCAAAGCGCGGCGCGAAGGGGCGCGCTTCCTGAGCGTTGTGCCGGGGTTTCACCCCGGACCCGTCTGGTCCACGATGGGGCTACGCTCGGCAAGCCGAGCTACGCCCCAAACCCCGGGTTATCCACCCCTCGACCCGGACCAGGGCCAGCCCTGGACCTCTGGTGCATCGACCGCGATGCAGTCGATGCAAAGGAGCATCGGTTCGCGCCGTGGAACCGCGTTCAGGCGCGGGATAGCGAGTAGTCGCCGAGATCGACGCGGACGAGGCCTTCGAGCCAGGGGTGCACCGCGATCGCCGTGCGGAAGAGCCCCTGCGCGATGCGCCGGTAGCTCGCATGCCCCTGCCGCGCCGACCGCAGCTCAACCACGTGGAAAAGCTCGCGCAGGTTGAGCGTCCAGAGCGTGCGGATGCGGAAGCCGAGCGGCACCGCGTACTGCGCTTCCTGCGGGTGTTTGCTCTCGAGCGCCTCCCACGCGTCGCACGCCGCGACCATCGCGTCGGTGTAAGCCCGATCGAGCTCGAGCTCCGCGAGCTCCGCGGGCGTCTCGAAGCCGAGCCGGCACGTGAGCCGCTGCGTCGCCGGCAGGAGCATGCGGTGCCGCTGCAGATCGCGGTAGGCGCCGTAATCGAGCATCAACTCGAACGTCATCGTCGTCGCCTCGAAGCCACGCGGCACGGGATCGTGCGCGCCACGCCGCGCGACCGACGCACGCACGACGTCTTCGAGCTCGCGCGACGTCGCATGCCGCATCGCCTCCGTGAGCCCCCGCGCATGCACATTCGGCTCGCTGCTCTCGTACGCGAGCGCGAGCACGATCCGCTCCAGCGCGTCCTTGTCGTGACGCACGAGCCGCACCGGCTGCCCAACGACGTTCGTCGCGCTCGCGTCCCAGGGGCCAGGATCGTAGATCGACCGCAGCTTGTCCCCCACGTCGCTGCGCTGGGCAGACCGATGCTCGCTCCGCCCCGCGTACTTGACCAGGGTCGGCGTGACGGTGCGCGCAGCCGCGTGCATGGATGTCGCGACGTTGCGGACCTCCGCGAGCGGATGCGAGAGCATCTTCGTGAGCAGCGCCTCGAGCGCGCGCGCGTTCGCGGTGAGGCCGAGGTTCGTCCGCGTGCCGGCCGGCAAAAGCCCGCGCAGAAGATCACAAGCATGCGCGCGGATCGCCGCCGCATGCGCCGCCTCCGACGCGCCCGGCGGCCGGAGCACACGCACGCGAAGCGCATCCATCACGCGCGCCATGAGGTCGACGTACGTCGTGAAGAGCCTCTCCGCGCTGGCCCGGTACGTCTGTCCGAGCGGCCCTTCGAGCTCGGGCAGGTCGACGAAGCTGTTCCGATCAAAGACGACGTAACGCGTGCTCTTCTCGGTGTACGAGCCGAGCCGGAGGTCCTCGATCACCTTCGAGGCCACGATGCTCACGTTCTCGATCGCGAGGTGTACGACCGCGTGCTCCGCGACCGACGCGTGCCCGTAACCGACGACCCATTTTTCGTGGAATGCGCGCGCCTTCTCCGTCGCGAGCCCGAACGAGGGGCGCGTCGTCACGCCTTCCCCGACGTCGAGCTCCTGGTCGGTGAGCAAGCGCGCCAGGTTCGTCCGCAGATCGTCGCGGCTGCGCGAATAATAGGCGAAGAGGACGGCGATTACCTCCTCGGGCAAACCCGAGAGGGCGAAGACGTCGTCGCTCAGACTGGAGACGTACGGCGCGATCCGGCCGCGCGCAGCTTCGTCGAGGGGCATAGGACCCGTGGTCCGTTAGCGCGTCGTGGCCGCGGCGGCGACCGAAAACACATCCCCGAAGATCTCGCTGTTCGAGAGCTTCCTGCTCCGGCGCGTCAACACCTCGCAGCCGTTCTTCGTCACGACCAGCGTGTGCTCGAACTGCGCGGAGAGCGAGCCATCCGCGGTGACAGCCGTCCACTTGTCCGCGAGGACCTCCACGTCGTGGTGGCCGAGGTTGATCATCGGCTCGATCGTGAAGCACATCCCAGCACGCAAGCGCATCCCCGTCCCGCGTTTGCCGACGTGCGAGACCTGCGGCGCCTCGTGGAACACCCGGCCGATACCGTGCCCGACGAACGCGCGCACCACCGAGCAGCCCTCGCCCTCGGCGAACTCCTGGATCGCCGCGCCGATGTCCCCGAGCCGCGCGCCATCGCGCACCTGCGCGATCGCGAGATCGAGCGAGCGCCGCGAGACCTCGGTCACGTGCTTGGCCGCGGACGAGGGTTTGCCCACGTAGAAGGTCGCCGACGTGTCGCCGTAAAACCCGTTGTAGATCGTGGTCACGTCGACGTTGATGATGTCGCCCGGCTCGAGGACCCGCGGCCCCGGGATGCCATGGCAGACGACCTCGTTCACCGACGTGCACACGCTCTTCGGGAAGCCGTGGTAGTTCAGCGGCGCGGGCCAACCGCCCCGCCGAACCGTATCGTCGTGGACGAAGCGGTTGATGTCCTCGGTGGAGATCCCCGGGCGGATCATCTCCCCGACGTCGAGTAGCGTCTCCGCGGCCATCTGGCACGCGGCCCGCATCCCTTCGACTTCCTTCAACGTTTTGATGCCGACGTTGCTCACGATCCGGACAGCTCCGCGAGGGCGAGGGCATCCGTCACGGCAGCCGCCACCTCGGCGGTGTCCGGCGACAGATGCCAGTGAAGCCTGCTCGGCTCGTCTCCCTCGCCCGCAAAGCGATGGAGAAAGCCGATGAACGACGCGCCACGAAGGCGCATGTCGAACGCCTGCGCGACCCCGTAGGACGGGGCGGCAGGCCCAATGACGAGCTCGAAGGCCGTCTGTTCGAACGCCGGCGTTCCAAAAGCCGGCGGGATGACCTGGAGGACGAGGCGGTAGGTGCGGACCTGGTCGAGCGACTCGACCGTCACCGTGCTCACCCGCACCCGCGAGACGAGCTCCGAGCCGCGCGCCCGCTCTTTCAAGAGCGGATCCTTCTGCGCATTCGAGACGTCCGCGCCGAGGCCGAGGGCGCCTGCATCAACGACGTCGTCAAAGAGCTCCCGGTCATGCCCGAGCCAACGGGGATGCGCGACGACGTTCGGGTCCCCCTGAACGCCCGCAGCCCCGCACCCGGACACGAGCGCCCCGAGGGCCGCGCCGAGCGCGACCGCCCTGGCCCGCCTGGCCGTCCGCGTCAAGAGCTGCGCCATCGGGCCTGCAACTAGCACGTCCCCTCCGATCTGTCAGTGCTGGCAGCCTCCTGCCTCGATCGGATCCCTTTCCATCGATCGGACGCGGGCTTCGTCCAACACCCCGAAGACCTCGGCGGGCCCCTTTTCCCGCAGAATCTGGTAGATCCCGTTTGCCGGCCGCGGGCCGGCGGGGCGGAGGAGTGGAGATGAAGGTGAACAAGCTTTGGGCGGCGCTCCTGGCGACGACGTTTGGCCTCACGGCCACGGTGACCCCGATGGTGGTCGAGGCGCAGGCCAAGAAGAAAGCGGCAGCCGCGCCCGCCCCGATGGGCCCGGCGGTCGTCAAGAAGCCCATCGCCCTCGAGCCGGCGTCGCTCAAGTGGGGCATGACGACGAAGCAGGTCGGCGAGGCGATCGACGCGCAACTCGACGAGACGTACAAGCCGCTCTACCAGAAGGTCTCGCCCGGCGTGAAAATGCGGGAACTCGACGCGGCGCTCGCGGAAGAGAAAAACGCCTTCCGCCGCAGCAAGATCGAGTTCGGCAAGCTGCCGGTCGCCACGGACTCCACGCCGCTCCGCGGCGAGTACAGCTACCTCAACAAAGAGTGGATGTTGTCGATGAACCGGGACGGCAAGACCCGGTACTTCTTCTTCATCCAGGACAAGCTCTGGAAGATCATCGACGAGATCAAGCTCTCCAAGGGCGCGTCGCTCGGCGCGAACTTCCAGGAGGCCGCGGTCAAGCTCTCCACGGCGTACGGCGCGCCGGGCCGGATCATCCCGCCGAACCCGGACCTCGGGATGTACGCGACCGTCGTCGACTGGAAGGACGCGACGACGCACGTGCGCTTGATCGAGCGCGGTGACCCGGCGATCGCGATCGCCTACGAGGACAACGCGACGCTGCAAAACATCGACTCGCTGCGCCCGAACAAGCCGAAGCAGGAAGACGCCATCGATCCTGCCGTGGCCGCCGCGATCCGCGGCGAGGAGAAGGCCCCCGAGCCGCCGCCTCCGCCCGCCGACAAGAAGAAGAAGTGAACCGACGAGGGCCCCGCAAACCGCGGGGCCCTTCGCGTTTCAGGGCGAAACGCCCTCCCTCTCTCCAGGACAAACCAAGGCCGACACGCGAGTGCGTCGCCTTCGCGGCCCCGCGTGGGCTCAGGTGACGAGCGACGCGCCTTCGGGGATGCGGATGCCGCTCGTCACGACGACCCGCGCCGAGGGCGCGACCGCGTGCACGGCCGGCTCGATGACGCCCTTCGCGGTGAGGTTCGCGCCGGGGCAACCCGCGCACATCCCAGCGAGGTGGAGCGTGATCTGGTCGGGCTCCACCGCGACGAGGTAAAGCTCGCCTTGATCCGCGCGCACGAGCGGAGCGATCACCTCACGGCAAACCTTGAGCATCTGGTCGATGTTCGCAGGCATTCTCGAGCAATCTCCGGGAGCGAACGTAGCATGAAGCGATGAGCACGCGCAGAGGTCGTTCTGCACGTTCGTTCGGCGGGGCTTTGCGTTGGCTCCGCAACAACGCAAAACCGCAGCGTCAAAGCGTGAAGCAGACCGGGTAGCGATAAAGCAGGCACTGGAGGCGGAAGCTCGCGCGCTCGATCGACCTGGCATCCTCGGGGGTCCACACGTGGCCCGGCTCGGCCATGGCTTCGAGGCGGCTGCGATCGCCGAGGATCCGCGCCGCGGTGATCGGGCTTGTTCCTGGGATCGAGCTCCAGGGCTTGGCGGCCGCGTCGAAGGCGAACCGAAGCGTGTCGCGCTCGGCCGCGAGGTCCTCGCCGCGCGGGTCGAAGGAGAGCGCAGGCGGCGCGGCGGCGAGCGCTGGGACAAGGGAGGCGATCCAGCGCGAGGTGCGCGCCATGCGGTCGTAAAAGAGCGTGTCCGGGAGGTCCGAGGCGCGGTGGTACCGCGGCGTGCGGCCGCTGGAGAGGAAGAGAAACGGGACGCCGTGATCCCGGAAGACGTCGTAGTCGGAGAAGGGCTGCGGCGCATACCCAGGGATGTTCTCGACCGCGTGGATGCCGAGGCGGCGAACGTCGAGGCCAGGCTCGTGGACGCCGTCGACGATCGCCGGGAGGCCGAGGGTCTTCTCGGCGCCACACGCGAAGATGGTCTCCGCGGTGCGGCGCCAGACGACGCCGCCGATGAGGTCGAGGACGACGGCGAGGCGGATCGAGGTGAGGCCGCCGATCTCCGTGGGGAGCGCAGCGACGAAGCGCTGCGAGCCCTGGCGGGGCGTGCCGAAGTAGGGCGACTCTTCGGTGTTGAAGAAGGCGACGGCGATGCCGTACGGGCGCGGATGCTGCGCGAGGAGCGAAGGGATCGCGCCGAGGAGGACGGCGACGGCCGCGGCGTTGTCGTCGGCGCCGAGGAGGAGGCCCTCGTCGGTCTTGCCGAGGTGATCGAAGTGCGCGCCGAGGACGACGGTGCCGCGCGGCTCGCCCGGGCCTTCGGGCGGGATCCATCCGAGCACGTTGTGCCCGAGCGGCGAGGTCGGCTCGGCGAGCGGCGCGAGGTAACCGCCGAGCGACGGGAAGGGTTTTACGCCGGCCGCAGCGAGCGCGTCGGCGAGGTAACGCGCTGCTGCGGCGTTGCCCTCGCTGCCGGGGACACGGCCGGCCCACGCGGGCGCGGCGAGCGCCTCGACATGCACGCGCAGCGCGGGCGAGAGCGGGTCGGTCTGCGGGAAATCGCGGCCCGAGAGCTCACGCACGCCGATCTGATCGAGGAGGAGGAGGAGCGCGAGCGCGAGGACGACGAGGGTGGCGATCCGGCGGCGGCGCGAGCGAGGCTTGCTTCGCGTGTTCGCCGCGGGATCACGGGCCGGAGGCGCGGACGGGGGCTCGCTCGCCACGAGAGTTCATGCCTTCAGATCGCGGAGGCGATCACGGTGAGGATCGTGCCCTCTCCGAGATCGGGCACGCGCTGGGCCGCGACACCGTAGGGGCGGTTCGTGATTTCGAGGGAGCCGCGGTAGGGGCCGCTCTGCGTCTTGTTCACGAGATCCATGCCCTCGACGGCCTGCGCGTTGACGTCGGGCGTGACGGGCGCGCCGTAGGCCTTCCCTTCGCGGACGAGGAAGACATAGACGATCGGGACGTTCTTCTGCTTCTCACGCTCGGCGCGGTCGAGCAGCTCGCGCTTCGCCATCTCTTCGAGGCGAAGCGCGAAGCGCCGGAAGGACCAGCCGGTGACGAACATGCCCTTCACCTGGCCTTCCTTGTCCTTCACGGGATGCGCCACGACCCACTGCGTGTCGGGCCCCGTGCGCACGCCGCGCATCTCCTGCATCTCGCCCCACGCCTCGACGAGGCCCGCGCTCGGTTCGAGGCCCTTCTTCAGCGTGGGGAACGACGAGAGGACCGACTTCTGCGCGAGCAGATCCGGATCGGCCTCGCTGCGCAGCGCGATGCCCGTGGTGTCGACGAAGGTGAAGAAGGTGCTCTTCGCGATGTCGAGATCCTTCACCGACGCGCGCGCCCCGCGGACGGCCTTCTGCAGGGCGACGAGGTTCGCCCCGGGATCGGCGTCGACGACCTCGCCGAGCTTCTTCGCGCCTTCGGGCAGACCGCGGCGCACCTGCCCGGCGTCCTCGTTCGCGACGGGCACGAGCTTGTCGAGCACGTAGCCCGCGGCCTGCTCCTGTTCCTTCGTGTTGTCCTCACACGCAGGCAGCGTCGCCACGAGGGCGGCAGGGACGATCAGAGAAGCGAGCCAGCTCGAACGCATCGGGACCTCATGCGCAAAAACGACGCGCGCGGGGGCATGCTACTAGAATGTCTCGGGGGTGACGAAGACGATCTCGACGCGCGCGTTGCGCGCCCGATCGCTGCCCGCAGGATCGACGACGGGCGCGGCCGCGCCCGCGAGGACGACGTCGACCCGCGGCGCGTTCGCCCCCCGGAGCGCCGCCGCGACGGCGTCCGCGCGCGCCTTCACGGCCGCCTGTTCCTTCGCCGCGGGCTCCTTGTCCTGGTGCACGACGACCGCGAGCGGGAACCGCGGGTTCTGCGCCGCGAGCTTGCCGAGCCGCGTGATCTGCTCGGTCGCGGCCGGCGTGAGCTTGTCGCCGGCGAAGAGGTTGCGCAGCGTGACCACGATGCCGCGATCGTCGCGCGACGGCGAAAACGCCCGCGTGGCGGAGATCTCGCCGAGGAGCGCGTCCCCCGCGCCCGGCGCGCGCGTGACCGGCGTCATCGCGCGGCGCATGCCCGTCAGCGCGGTGAGGCAACTCGAACGGGCGCGCGTCGCGAGATCGATCGGCGCAGGGCCCGTCTGCGCGAGCGACTCGTCGAGTTTCTTCACGATGAGCTGGGCCTCGTCGAGCTCGGTGACGAGCGTCTCGCGGGTCGGCGCGCCGACGGGCGCGGGCACGTCCGCCTTCGGCGCCGGGACCTCGGGCAAGAGCAGGCGCGCCGCCGTGCAGAGCATGCGCGCTTCGAGGGCGAGCGAGCGCGCCGCGGCCACGCGGGCCTTCTCGCGCGCGGCGTCTGCGGGGCCGGACGGCGCGACGGGCTGCGCGTCGCGGGCGACCTTGATGCGCGCTTCGAGCGCGGCGACCTCGGCGGCCGCGCGGGTCTGCTCGCCGTCGAGCGACGAGAGCTCGGCTTGTCGCGCAGCGAGCTCGGCCTCGGTGCTCTTCGCGTCGGCCTCGGCGCGCGCGACGCGGGCGAGCGTGTGGGCGTGGGCGTACGCGGCGAGCGCCCACTCGGCGTGGAGCTGCGCGCCCGCGACGTCGCCGGCCTCGAACGCGGCATGCGCCTCCTTCCGGTGTTTTTCGGCGCGCGCATAGGCGAGCGGCGCGAGATCACGCGCCTCCTTCGCCGCGGCGCCCTGATCGACGGCGTCGACCTCGGAGAGGATCGGCGGGCGCGGCACCGGGGCGCACGCCGAGGCGAGCGCGACGAGCGCCACGAGGAGCATTCGCTTCATCACTTCCCCTTCCCCTTCTTCGGGACCGCGGGCGCGCCGCCGCCGGCCTTCTTCGGGGCCTTGGCGTCGTCCTTCTTGGCCGGTTTGTCCTTGCCCTTGCCCCCGGCGATGCGCGCCTCCTCGGCCTTCGCCGCGGCTTCGCGGGCCCCTTTTTCCTCGGCCGTCGCGCGCTCGAGCTCGGCCTCGGCGCGGCCTCTCCGCGCCTGCGTCTCTTCGAGCAACGCGCGCGCGCGCTCGGCTTGCGTCGAGGCCTCCTTCGCCTTCTCGGCGACGGCCGCGGCCGCCTGCTCGGCTTCCGACGCGCGAAGCAGATCCCGCGCCGTCTCCGCCCATTCGAGCGCGACCCCGTCGAGGATCCGGGCATGCGGGACGTCCCCCGACGCGCGCGCGCCGTGCGCCCGTTCGAGGGCCTTCTTCGAGCGCGTAATCGCGTCCGCGACGGCCTTCTTCGAGCGTGGATCCTGGGCCTTGGCTTCGACGTCTTTCAGGACGCCGACCGCCGTCGCGCCGTCGCCGGGCGGCGGCGGCGGGACCTCGATCGGAGGGCTCGCCACGCCCCCGCCGTGCGCGAACGCCGGCGCAGCGAGGAGCGCGGGCAAGAGGAACGCGACGCCGGCGAGCGACCTTGGCCGCGGGCGATGGAGCCGAAGGTCGAACGGGAGGAGGTGACGCACCAGACGCGGGGTAGCAAAGGGGCCGAGCGCAAGCAAGACGCGTCGCGAGCGCGCGGGGGCTCCGCGCGGACGGGCCGAGCTATGGCGTCAGCGATGGAGGAAATTCTTCACCGACCAGTCGATCTGCTCGGCGAGCCGCTGCATCTGCGCCCGCGCCCCGCCCGCTTCGAGGATGAATACGCGATCGTCGGTCACGAAGACCGTCAGGTAGTAGAGGTACGGCTCGTCGCCCTCATCGTGACCGAAGCGGAGCTGCGTCCCCGTGAGACCGGCGCGATCCTTGACCTCGCGTTTTTCGAGCAGCGCATAGCCGCCCATGTCACGCGTGCGGTTCTCGAGGGCGCGCACCCAGAACGCGCGCTCGCCCTTGGGATCGTTGTCGAACGCGCGGATGCCGATCACCACGCCGTCGGCTGTCGTGGCGCGGTACTCGGAGCGGCCGTACCGGTCTTCGAGCTCGACGAAGCCGGGCGGCGTGGCCGGCTCGAAGGGGCGGCAGGCCGAGACGAGCAGCAGGGCGAACAGAGCGATGGATCCAAGTCGGAATCGCACGAAACCCTCCGTCACAGGCTGAGCAGCCGGCCGAGGCCGAGTTCGTAGATCCAGGGCACGGGCAGGTTGAAGCGACGCTTGCCGAGCTCGGCCGAGCTCCGCGGCTGGAACGTCACCGTGATGGTCGAGAACGCCGCGCGATCGCGCAGGAACTTCATGCGCCCTTCGAGCCGGTCGATGGTCTCGGCGACGCGCTCGAGCTCCTTCTCGATCTGGATCGACTCCTCGACCTTCGTCGCCTTCGCGAGGAGCTGCTCCAGCCGCTCGCGCACGGCGCGCGCGTTCTTCAGGCGGATCTCGGTGTCGTGGTACTCCTCGGTCACGTCCTCGACCTGTACGTCGCGCGAGAGCATGTCGCCGAGCTTCTCGATGCGCCGGATCGCCTCGTCGAAGCGGCCGGCCGGAACGCGGATCGTGATCGACTGATCGTTCCTCCGCGCGAGGAAGCCGCCAAGGCTCCGCGCGAGCGACTCGACCTCGCCGAGCGAGCTCTTCACCTCGTAGACGGCCATGTTCACGCGGGCCGTGTAGACGAGCATCGGCGCGCGCATCACGGCCACCGTGCCGTCGCCTTCGAGCTTCTTGCCCGTCGCCTCGCTGCTCGGCGCCGCCTGCGCGCCGGGCGCCTCCTTCGGGGGTGCCTGGTCCTTCTTCGACCCCGCCGGCGGCGGCGGAGGCGCGGGGGCCGCATTTCCTTCCGCCTGCCGCAGGCCCAGCGCGAGGCTCCCCGGCGTGCTCGCGAGCGAGATCCCATCTTCATCGCCGCCGCTCGCCGTAAGCGCTTCCTCGCGCGATTCCTCTCCGCCGACGGCCACGATCTCCGCGGGCGTGCTCACATCGCCCATCGATCGCGCGGGCGCCGCGTAGGAGCGCGCTTGCGCGCCCGCGGAACAAGCCGGCAAGAGCCCGAGGATCACGCTGGAGAGCGCGAAGATCGCTTTCGGTCGCATCGTTCGTCCTGGTCGAGGAGGCCTTCGGATCGCGACGGCCACGTTACATGGGCCCGCGTCGCGCGCGAAGGGGCTCGTGTGCCTCAGGTCCCGCGCGGCGACCCGCCCGCGAGCCTCCGCGCCCGCTCGATCTCGCGCGTCCAGTACGACACGCCCGCCAAGGTCCCCACGCACGCCGACGCGACGAGCGCGCCCTCCACGAGATGGGGCGCCGTGATCGCCGTGACCACCGCGACGAACTGCACGCACGTCGCGAGCTTTCCCGGCACGTTCGCCTGCGCCCCCGCCCGCCGCGCCCCGCGAAACCTCGGGCTCATGAGCACCCACGCGAGCAGCGGCGCCTCCAGGATCTCACGCGAAAGCAAGGCCAGGGGCGCCCACGCGGGCATGCGCCGGGTGTAGAGCAGCGTCACCACCACGGTCACCGCGAAGACCTTGTCCGCGATCGGATCCACAACCGCCCCCACGGCCGTGAGCTGCCCCCGCCGCCGCGCGAGCCACCCGTCGAGCACGTCCGTCAGCGCAGCCGCGAACAGCACCGCGAGCGCGGCCCGCACGTCGTCGACGACGAACGGGAAGACCGCCGCGAGCGGCAGGCGCAACGCGCTGAGGACGTTCGGCAGAAGGCCGAGATCAGCGAGACGGTACTGCGACATCCGAACCCCCCCGGGTCGTTCAGTCCTCCCGCACCGTCACCACGGGGACCGGGCTCTTCCGCACGATCTTCTCCGCCACGCTGCCGAGGATCAGGTGTGCGACGCCGGTGCGCCCGTGCGTGCCCATGACGATCATCGTCGCGCCGAGCTCCTCCGCTGCCGCGAGCACCTCCGTCGCGGGATCGCCCTGGCGCAGCACCGCGGACACGCCTTCCTGCTGCGCGAGTTGCTCCACCGCGCGTTGCGCCGCCGCGGCCACCTCCGTGTGGAAGCCGGGGAGAAGCGTCGGTTCGAGGCCCGGGTACGTGTAGACCGGGAGCTGGTAGGCGTGCACCAGCACGACCTGGCCGCCGAGGCGCGCGGCGAGATCCTTCGCCAGCGCGAGCGCCTTGGCCGATGCGGCTTCGAAGTCGATGGGGACCAGCAGTTTCACGTTCGCTCCCGTCGTCATGGAGGATGCTCCTTTTCCCTAGGGAGCGCAGGTTGCAAGCTCACCCCGAACCACGCAACGGGGAGATCTTGCCCCGAGCGGCACGTCCTTGCTCGGCTGCCAGGGCCTGCCCGAGGGGCTTGCACGCGCCGAGCCAGCGCGGGGCACACTGCTGCTTTCTCGCGGCGCGGGGAGGCATCGCGGTACGCTCGTTCTCGCCGTGAAGAGCTCGAACCTCCGCGCCACCGTCACCGTGCACGCCTACGCCGTGACCGTCGTGGACGACTCCCAGCGCGCCGGGGCCCTCCCGCACGAGAGCGCGAGCCCGCCCTCGGTGGTCATCATGCCGACCATCGACGACGTCGTGGGCGGCGTCTACCGCCTGAAGCGCCTGCTCGGCGCCGGCATGTTCGGCAAGGTCTACGTCGCCCAGCGCGAGGACGTCCCCGAGCACCAGGTCGCGCTGAAGATCCTGCCGCGATCGCACTTCGCCGGCCGCAACGTCGAGCGCGAGCTCGTCATGCTGGCGACGGTCGGCCACCCGAACGTCGTCCAGATGAAGGACCACGGCACGACGCCCGAGTACGTGTGGCTGACGATGCCCGTCTACCGCGGCGAGACCCTCGCCGAGCGGCTCGAACGCGGGCCCCTCGGCCTGCGCGAGGCCCACGACGTCGTCCTCGCGATCGCCCGCGGCCTCGAAGCGCTCCACGCGGCGGGCCTCCGGCATCAGGACATCAAGCCGGACAACATCTTCCTGGCCACGTTCGGCGGGCGCGTGCACCCGATCTTGCTCGACCTCGGCGTCGCGGCGGAGCGCGAGGGCACGTTCGTCGCGGGCACGGCGCTCTACGCCTCGCCGGAGCAGCTCGCCGCGATGAAGGGCAACCCCGGGGATCTGCCCATCAGCGAGAAGATGGACACCTATTGCCTCGCCGCGACGCTGCTCGTCTCGCTCGTCGGCGAGGACCACTTCCCGGGCGCCTCGGCGAACACGATGGACGACCTCGAACGGGCGCTCGACGTCCGCGCGAAACACCCCCTGCCCGCGGGCGCGCTCCCCGACGTGCGGGGCGAGGCGCGCGGCATGATCGATCAGGCGCTCGCGCGGTGGCTCTCGCACGATCCGCGCGAGCGGCCGGCGATGAGCGAGCTCGCCGAGGAGCTCGACGTCCTGCTCGAACCGGAGCGCGCGATCACCCGCGCCGAGGAGCGGCAACGGCAAAAACAACGCGCCGCGCTCCAGGCCTTCCGCGTGTCGGCGGGCGCGCTTTTGCTCCTCGCCGCCGCGGGCGCCGTCGTCGCCTTCTCCAAACGAGAAACCTTCAAGCTCGCGACCGAGCTCGAACGCGCGCGGGCCGAAGGCGCGCGGCAGTTCGATCAGATCGAGATCTGCAACGCCTCCTACAAGACGGCGATGACGGACGTCGGCAAGTGCAAGGCGTCCTGGGGCAAGGACAAGAAACTCTGCGAAGAGCAGCTCGACGCGCAGATGAAGCTCTGCGAGTCGGGCAGCGAGCTCGATTGCGCCATCGAGATCAAGAGGCTCCGCGACCAGGGCGCGGCGCGCCTGCAAACGTGCGAGGAGACCGCCGAGAAGGCCGAGGCCGAGTGGAAGGGCCGCGAGGCCGAGTGGGACAAACAGCGCGTCGCCCTGGGAAACGAGCGCGACGAGCAGAAAGCCCTCGCCGAAAAGAAGGCCGAGGAGCTGAAGAAGCTCACCGAGGAGCGGGATCGCGGAGTCGCCGAGCAGAAGACGTGCGCCGACGAGCGGGACAAACTCCGCGCCGAGATGAAGCCCTCCGGGTCGGGCGCGATGATCCCCGCGGCCTCCGCGTCCGTCTCGCCTCCGCCCGCCCTCACGTCGCTCGCCTCCGTGGGCCCGCCCCCACCGCCTCCACCACCTCCGCCGCCTCCGCCGCCTCCACTGCCTCCACCCACACCACCCGCGCCGCCGACCCCGTAGCCCCGTTTCCGCGGTCGATCCTCGTCGACGACCCCTCCCCTGCCCACTAGCTTCTCCGGAGCGCGGCCCGCTTGTTCCACCGGCGCGGCCTTGCTATCCGTAGGAAAGCTTCCGATGCGTAACATTTCGCGCCGTGAGATGATCGAGCGCCTCGCCGCCGTGGGGCTCGTGCTCGGCGGGGCCGGGGCCCTCGCGAAGATGCGCTTCGATCGCGGCTCGATCGCGGAGGGACCCTCGAAGGATCGACCGCAGACGCGGGATTATCGGCTCAAGGAAGCGCCCGCGGAGCTGCCCAAGCTCGTCATCGCGAAGAACGAGGCCGAGCCCGAGGCGCTCGTGCGCAAGGCGCTCACCGCGCTCGGCGGCATGAGCCGCTTCATCTCGCGCGGCGACATCGTCGTCGTGAAGCCGAACATCGGCTGGGATCGCACCCCGATCCACGCGGCGAACACGAACCCGCGGGTCGTCGCCGAGGTGGTCAAGCTCGCCTACGACGCGGGCGCGAAGCGCGTCGTGGTCACGGACGCCTCGTGCAACGAGCCGAACCGCTGTTTTCAGCGCTCCGGCATCTGGAAGGCTGCGTACGACGTCGGCGCCGAGGTCGTGCTCCCTGCGGCGCACCGCTTCCGCGGCATGCGCCTCAAGGGCGAGGTCCTCGACGAGTGGCCCGTCTACACGCCGCTCATCAACGCGGACAAGGTCATCAACGTCCCCATCGCCAAGCACCACAACCTCTCGAAGTACACGGCGGCGATGAAGAACTGGTACGGCTCGCTCGGCGGGCGCCGCAACCGGCTCCACCAGAACATCGACGTCTCCATCGCGGATCTCGCGACGTTCATGCAACCGACGCTCACGATCGTCGACGCCTGGCGTGTCCTCGTGCGCAACGGCCCCCAGGGCGGCAACATCGCCGACGCGAAGGAGATGCGCATGCTGCTCGCGTCGGTCGATCAGGTCGCCGTCGACGCGTACGGCTGCCAGCTCATCGGCCGTACGCCCGAGGAGATCCCGTACCTGCGCATGGCCCACGAACGCGGGCTCGGCACGATGCACTGGAAAGACCTGCGCTGGGTGGAGGTCTGACGATGGCCGCTCCCGCTGTCGTCGGAACGACCAAGGCCCCGCCTGCGAAGCCTGCCAAGCCCGCCAAGGTGAAAGGGCGCCCCGGCTCGGGCATCGAGGCGCGTTTGTCGATCCGCATCCTCGTCTGGGTGCGCCGCGTCTCGCAGGCCGGCTTTCTCGCGCTGTTTCTTTATTTCCTCTTCCAGACCGCGTTCCGCGGCTCGTTCGCGTCCGCCGAGACCGCGGTGCGCTTGCCCCTGCCCGTCGAGGCGTATCTGCTCGCCGACCCGTTCGTCGCGGCGATGACGCTCCTCTCGACGCACACGGTCTACCGCGGGCTCGCGTGGTCCGTCGGCCTGCTCGCGGTCACGCTCGTCTTCGGCCGTGTCTTTTGCGGGTGGATCTGCCCGTTCGGCACGCTGCACCATTTCTTCGGCTGGATCTTCCCCTCCCGTTATTTGCGCGGGAACAAGCGCGTCGAATCGAACAAGACCGCGCCGCGGCAGCAGGTGAAGTATTACCTGCTCTACGCCTTCCTCGCGGCGAGCGTCGCAGGAAGCGCCATTGGTGGTCTCTTCGATCCGATCTGCGTCGCCGTCCGCGCGATCGGGCTCGGCGTCATCCCGGCCCTCCAGTACATCATGGGCGTCGCGAGCGTCGCGGCGGGCCAGGCCAGCGTGCGCCCCGTCCAGGGCGCGACCGACGCCGCGCAGGATTTCCTGGCGCAGACCGTCTGGCAATCGAAGCAGTTTTATTTCCACCAGACCTGGTTCATCGGGATCCTGCTCGTCGCGATCCTGTTCATGAACCGCGTGATCCCGCGGTTCTGGTGCCGCGTCCTCTGCCCGCTCGGCGCATTCCTCGGCGTCTTCGCCCGCTTCGCGCTCTTCGGCATGGAGAAGGACCACGCGAAGTGCACCGATTGCAACCTGTGCATCGTGCATTGCCAGGGCGCGGATTCGCCGCAGGGGGGCGTGAAGTGGCGCCAGGACGAGTGCCACATGTGCCTGAACTGCGAGAACGCCTGCCCGGAGGACGTGATCAAGTTCCGCTTCCTCCCGACCCGCAAGAGCACGATCTCGAAGCCGGACACGGGCCGCCGCACCGCCCTTGCCTCGGCCGCGGCGGGCGCCGTCGTCATCCCGGCGATGCGCATCGCCGACGTCATCGACGCGAACTACGACCACCGCGTCATCCGGCCGCCCGGCTCGGTCGAGGAGCGCGAGTTCCTCGAGCGCTGCATCCGCTGCGCCGAATGCATGAAGGTTTGCCCGAACAACGCCCTGCACCCGGCGTTCTTCGAGGCCGGTGTCGAGGGCATCTGGACGCCGATCCTCATCCCCCGCATCGGGTATTGCGAGCACTCCTGCGTGCTCTGCGGCCAGGTTTGTCCGACCGGCGCGATCCAGAAAATTACCGAGGACCAGAAGCTCGGCATCCACCAGAAGCCGATCTCGATTGGCACCGCGTTCTACGATCAGGGCCGCTGCCTGCCCTGGGCCATGGCCACGCCGTGCATCGTTTGTGAAGAGTTCTGCCCCACCTCGCCCAAGGCCATCTGGGTCGAGGAGGTCGACATCCCGAAGCGCCTGCCCATGGCGGGCGAGGACGGCAAGGAGCCCGGGATGACCACCGTGCACGTGCAGCGCCCGCACGTCGACCCCTCGCTCTGCATCGGCTGCGGCGCTTGCGAAAAGGTCTGTCCCGTTCAGGACAAGCCCGCCGTCTACGTGACGAACGTCGGCGAGACCCGCTCGAAGACGAACGTCATCCTCCTCGAAGACACGAATTACAACCGACCCGGCTGAAGCGCCGCCGCCCTGCCGAGCCGCCGTCCGCGGCACGTGGCACGCCCGCGTTCGGACGCATCCCCGCGCAAAC
This sequence comes from Polyangium sorediatum, assembly GCF_029946465.1. Taxonomy (NCBI): domain Bacteria; kingdom Pseudomonadati; phylum Myxococcota; order Polyangiales; family Polyangiaceae; genus Polyangium; species Polyangium sorediatum. Next base: position 40,364 of record NZ_JARZHI010000039.1, on the reverse strand, counting down.
CGGAGGCACGCGCAGGCTCGACGAGCCACTCTCGATCGATTCTGCTTGTGTTAGCTTCATGGTTCGTTCAGCAAACCAGCGGCGCTCACGTGAGCAAGTGGAGGGGAACAACCTGGCCAGCATGGATGGGCATGGGCACCGGCCCCGGGCCGGATGCCATGGAGGGCTCTGCCGCGCGTGACTGGACACGCGAATCCGTGGCGAAGCCCTTCGAGCGCCTGTACACGGCGGCGCTCCACGCGCTCGAAGCCGATGTTCTCCTGCTTTACCTGCCGAACGAGCGGCGCGCGCTCGAGCTCGTCGCACATCGCGGCGGCCCGCCGGAATGGCCCGAGCCGCTCCACCGCATCCCCATGACCGCGTCGAGCCTCTTCGCGCGCGTCGTCCGCGACGGCACGACCGAGGCCGTCGACGCCCGAGCGCCCATCGCGCCCGAGGACGTCCGCATGGCCCATGCGGCGAGCGGCGTACGCCATTTCATCGCCGCGCCCGTCGACCTCCCCGGCGGACGGGTCGGCGCGCTCGTCGCGGGCGTCGCTCGACCGAACCACCCCAAGACCCGCGACACGCTCGAAGCGCTGGCCGGCCTCGCGGCGAGCGTGCTCGCGGAGAAGCAGGCGCAAGCCGAGGCCGAAGCCAAAGCCGAGGCCTGGCAATTCACGTTTCAACGATTCTTCGACGCCGCGATGGGCAGCCTGCTCGTCGCGAACGACGAGGGCCGCTTCGTCGAGGCGAATGCCGCGGCCTGCCGCCTGCTCGGCCGGAGCCGCGAGGAGATGCTGAACCTCTCGATCCACGAAATCACGCCGGCCCACGGCAATGCCCGGTTCGAGGAGCTCTGGCGGCAGTTTTTGGTCGAAGGAATTCAATCCGGCCATTTCACGTTCGTCCGGGGCGACGGCAGCACGATCGACGTCGCGTATCACGCGCGCGCGAACGTCGTCCCCGGCTGCCACGTGGCCGGGTTTTCCGACGTGACAGCGCAGAACCGCGCCGCAACGCGGATCCGGCGCGACCACGAGAGCCTCTCGCGGGCGCAGCGGGTCGCGCGCGTGGGCAGCATCGACTGGGACATCCGCGGGAACGAGGTCCGCTGGTCGGAGGAGTGCTACCGCCTGCTCGGCCTCGAACCCTCCCCCACCCCGCGCACGCTCAGGGACGCGAACGCGATCCTGAGCGCGCGGATGAGCCCCGAAGAGCAGGCGCGCTTGCGCGCGGCCTACGAAGCGGCGCTCGAGACCGGCCGGAGCTTCTCGGTCGACCTCCACATCCGCCGCCCGGACGGCGAGGAGCGGCTCCTCCACCAGGAGGCCGACATCGAGTGCGACGCCGCGGGCAAGGCCGTGCGGATCGTCGGCACGCTCCAGGACGTGACCGAGCAGCGCCGCGCCGAGCAGGCGCTCCGGAGGAGCCGCGAGAGCCTCTCGCGGGCGCAGGCCGTCGCGCACGTGGGCCACTGGGAGTGGGACGCGGCGACGGGGGAGTCGTGCTGGTCGGAGGAGGTCTACCGCATCTTCGGCCTGCCGCCGCGCGCGGGCCCTGAGCCGCACCAGACGCTCGCAAGCGTGCTCCACCCCGAGGATCGGATGCGGGTCCTCCTCGGCTTCCGCTCGCTCCTCGAGAAAGGCGAGCCTTTTTCGTGTGAGCACCGGGTCCTCCGGCCGGACGGCGAGCTCCGGATCGTCCGCGTCGAGGCCATGCTCACGCGGGACGAGGCGGGGCGGCCGCGCAACGTGCTCGGGGTCGTGCAAGACATCACCGACCTCCGCCGCGCGGAGCGCGAGCGGGAGGCGGGGCGGCGGGCCCTCGCGGACGAGCGCCGCTGGCTGCGGGCCGTCATCGAGAGCTCGCCGGTCGGCATCCAGCTCTGGCAGGACGTCGCGTCGCCGCGGATCACGCAGAACCGCATGGCGGACCTGCTCATCGGCAACCTCGTCGACGCCACGCCGAACCTCGACGCCCTGCGCAGCGTCGTCACGTACCCGGACGGCACGCCGGTCGAGCCCGGCGATCTGAGCATCGAGCGCGCGCTGCGCGGCGAGGTGGTCATCGGGCGCGAACTCATCCGAAAGCAATCGGACGGGACGAGGATGCACACGCTCGTCAACGCCTCGCCCGTGCGGGACGAGAGCGGCTTCATCCACGGGGCGGTGGTCCTCTTCAGCGACATCACTGCCATCAAGGAGCTCGCGCGGCTACGAGAGGAGTGGACGAGCATCGTCGCGCACGACCTGCGGCAGCCCGTGACCACGATCCTCGCGACCGCGGCGCACTTGGTCCGCTACGTCGTCGAGCCGAACGTCAAGTGCAAGGTCGAGCGGATCCGGGCGAGCGCCGAGCGGCTCATCCGCATGACCGACGATCTCTCGGACCTCTCGCGCCTCGACACGCACAAGCTCGAGCTCGTCCGGGCCCCGACGAACCTGCCGGCGCTCTTGCGCCAGATCGTCGAGGACATGGCCGACGACGAGGCACGCGCGCGCGTCTGGCTCTCGATCGATCGGGACGCGCCGCTCGTGCACGTCGACGCGGCGCGCATCCAGCAGGTGGTGGAGAACCTGGTCTCGAACGCGGTGAAGTACGGCAAACCCGGCACGCCGATCGCGCTCCGGCTGCAGATCGTGCCGGGGGAGATCGTGCTGGGGGTGTGCAACGAGGGGCCGGGAATCGATCCCGAGCTCATGCCGCGGCTCTTTTCGCGGTTTCAGCGGGGGCTCGCGGGGGCGACGCGGATGAAGGGGCTCGGGCTCGGCCTCTACATCTGCCGCGGCCTCGTGGAGGCGCACGGCGGCCGGATGAGGGTCGAGAGCGAGCCCGGCAAGACGACGACGTTCTCGTTCACGCTGCCGATCGACGACGACGGATCATCCGATCACGACTGAGCGCGGAAGCCCTCGGCGGGGCGGAGGCGGGCGGCGTAGAGGCTCGGGACGATCGTGGCGACGAGGCAGATCACGATGGCGATGGCGCCTGTGATGACGAACTCGAGCGGCCGCACCTGCACGGGCAGCTCCGAGATGAAGTAGACCTTCGGATCGAGCGGGAAGCCGTAGACGAGCAGGCCCTTGCAGACGAGCACGCCGAGCAGGAGCCCGAACGTCGTGCCGAGCAGCCCGATGATCCCGCCCTGGTAGAGGAAGATGCGCAGGATCTCCCCGTCCGTCGCGCCCATCGCCTTGAGGACCGAGATCTCCTTCGTCTTGTCGAGCACGACCATGATCAGCGTGGCCACGACGGTGAACGCAGCGACGACGATGATCAGCGCGAGCACGCCGCTCATGAGGATCTGCTGGATGAGCAGCGCCGTGAACAGGCCGTGGTTCAGCTCCTCCCAGTCCATCGTGTGGTAGAGGCCGCTGGCGAGGTTCTGGCTGATCTGCTTGGCGATCGGCTTGGCCTCGTCGATGTCGTCGACCTTCATCTCCACGCCGGTGACCGTGTCGCCCTGGTCGTAGAAGGCCTGCGCCTCATAGAGGTCGGTGTAGACGAGCTTCGAGTCGTACTGATCGAAGCCGGCCTCGAAGAGCGCGATGACGCGGAACCGCTTGGCCACGGGGGGCTTGAGCGACCCGCCCGAGTACGAGTAGCCGATCGTCGGCGACGTGACCGTGACGCAATCGCCGAGGCCGAGCTTCAAGGTCTTCGAGAGCGAGACGCCGACCACGATGCCGGGCAATTTCGCGACCACGGCGGGATCCGCGCAGAGGTCGGGATCGATCTCCTTCGGCACGTCGTCGTCGTCCGGAAGCTTGCTCGCGTAGCCGCCCTCCGGCTCGACCGAGCCGACGGGCGCGCCGTCCGCGACGCCCGCGTCCGCGACGTCGTCCGCCGCGGCGACCTTGTCGTCCGCCACGCTCGGTTTGTCGGCCTCGTTCTTGTCCGGGCCGCCGAGCTTGCCGGCCTCGATCGCGAGGATCTCCTCGATGCCCCCGCCGCTCGGTTCGAGCTTCTCCTTGTCGGGCGCGGGCGCCGCCTTCTCGGCCCTGCGCAGATCCTCCTCGATCGCGCGCAGCAAGCCCTGCGTGCCCCCGCCTCCGTCGGCGCCCGCGTCCGCATCGAGCGAACGTTTGTCCGGGAGCACCGGCACGGGCGGCAGCTCCGGCCCCCCGCTCCGCCGCTCGGGCGGCTTCGCGCCGGGCAGGCGCAGGCCGCTCAGGGAACCGAACTTCACCTGCTTCGGCAGATCCAGGACGTACGGCGAACCCTCCGGCATGCCCACGCCGAGGCTCGTCGCGGGATCGACGCCCTTGAGAAGCACGCCCGTGGCCGTCGCGTCGCCGTGGGTCAGCATCATCGGGTTGATGCTGAACGGCGCCACGGCGCTGACGCCGGGCACCTTGGCGACCTGCTCCATGATCGAGCGGTACTCCCGGAAATCCGTGGAGTACTTCAGCACGAGCACGTGGGCGTTCACGCCGAGGACCTTCTCGCGGAACTGCGCCTGGAAGCCGCCCGTGACGCTCATCACGGTGGCGAGCGCGGCCACGCCGAGCGTGACGCCCAGGATCGCGAAGGCCGTGCCAACCGAAATGAACGCGCGCTTCTTGCTCCCCAGGTACCGGAGCGCAACCTCGAGAGGGTAGCCCATCTGGCGGAGCCTCTAGCAGAAGGGCCGCTCCGCAGCACGTGGGAGCTTCGGGGCGGGCATGGGAGGCCCGTCGGGGCGACGGCGCGGGGCCCCTCGGGGGATGCCCGATCGCGTCCCTGACGGCCAATCGAGCCTGGACCGGACAGACGTCCTCCACGCTCTTCTCGGGCTCGCCGCGTCCTGCTACGATGGCCCCTAGCTTCCCGAACTATCTGCGATCTCCTGCATGTCGCCCCCCGACAACGAGCCCCCTGCCCTGCCCAAGCCGCCTGCGGTTCCCAAAGTCGCAGCGGGGAGCTCGCCCCATCCTGGGGGCGGGAAACCCGCGACGAAGCCGCCGCCCGCGCCTTCTGCCGCGACGAAGCCGCCGCCTCCGGTGCCGCCGATCCCCGCGGGAGCGGCGCGCGCTTCCTCGCCTGGCATCCCGCGCCCGGCGACGCTGCCCTCGCTGAAGAAGCCGCCGCTCGTGCCGTCCGTGTCCGCCGCGGCCGCGACGAACCCCGCGAGCGTGCCGCCGCCGGCGATGCCGAAAAAACCTTCGATTCCTGCGCCGCCGCCGGTGATTCAGATCGAAGAGGAGCCGCTCGACGCGGATCTCGCGATGCTGGCGAGGTCGCAGATCGAGATCGACACGGGCGCGCGGCGCAGCCGCATCTCCACGCCCGACGGCGATCCCCCGCGCCGCAGGCTCAGCTCGAACCCGGACGAACCGCAGCCGACGTCGCGGCGCTCGTACGAGGACCTCCTGCCCGCGTCGCGCCGCGGCGAACAGGACCCGGACATCCCGCCGCCCGCGCACGTCGACGCGGACCGCGCGCCGGGCTCGAAGGATCCGTACATCGGCACGACCTTCGATCATCGCTACAAGATCGAAAAGCTCCTCGGCGAAGGCGGCATGGGGTTCGTCTACCTCGCCCGCCACAAGGTCATCGACAAGAAGGTCGCGGTGAAGGTCCTGCGCTCCGACATGGCGCGCGACCGCGAGATCCTCGAGCGCTTCCTGCAGGAGGCGCGCGCCGCGTCGAGCATCGGCAACCCGCACATCATCGACATCTCCGACTTCGGGGATCTGCCGGACGGCTCGACGTACTTCGTGATGGAGTTCCTCGACGGCAAGAGCCTGATCCAGCTCAACGAGGACAAGGCCAAGCGGCTCGAGCCCGAGCTCATCGCGAAGGTCGCGATCCAGATGGCGAACGGCCTCGCGGCGGCGCACGAGCGCGGCATCATCCACCGCGATCTCAAGCCCGAGAACATCTTCATCATCCAGCGCGGGATCGACAAAGAGTTCGTCAAGATCCTCGACTTCGGCATCGCGAAGGTCGCGACGAGCGGCGACAACAAGCTCACGCGCGCGGGCGCGGTGTTCGGCACGCCGCACTACATGTCGCCCGAGCAAGCCGCGGGCGCGCCGCTCGATCACCGCACCGACATCTACTCGCTCGGGATCATGCTCTACGAGATGGTGAGCAACCAGCTCCCCTTCGTCGCAGACAACTTCATGGGCATCCTGAGCCAGCACATGTACCAGCCGGCCACGCCGCTGGCGAAGCTCGGCCTCGAACCCCCGTGCCCGGTCGATCTCGAAGCGATCATCTTCAAGTGCCTGTCGAAGGCGCCCGAGGATCGTTACCCCGACATGGCCGCGCTCGCGGCCGATCTGCAGCGCTTCCAGCAGGGCCACGTGCCCGACGCCGTCGCCGAGATGGCCTCGCGGCCCGACGGGCTTTCGGCCTCCGTGCCCGACGGGGTCGCGGACAGACCGAAGAAATCGCCCTGGCTCCGCTTCGTCGCCGTTGGCGCGGTCGTCATGGGCGCGACGCTCGGCACGGTGCTCATCCTGCTGAGCGGTCCAGGCCCGAAAGCCGATCCCGGCGCGGTCACGTCGCAATCCGCCACGGCGCCGCCCGCGCCCACGGCCACGAGCGTCGCGAAGAAGATCGTGCTCGTCGACGTGGATCCGCGGGACGCGAACGCGTCGACGACCTACGCGGGCAAGCAGCTCACGTTCCCCGCGAACTTCGAGGTCGAGCCGGGCAAACCCGTGACGCTCGAAGTGAAGGCCACGGGCTACACCACGCAGACGATCACGATCGACGGCTCGCAGGAGAAGCAGACCCTCAAGCTCGTCGCGATCGCAGGGACGACGCCGGCCACGACCGACGCCGGGACCGCACGCCCGCCGACGACGAAGGCCGGCGGCGTGCACGTGGGCCCCTTGCCCACGACGAAGAAGGGCAACAACGCGGCGAGCAGCGGCGGGGATATCGTGGACATCTACCACGGCGGCTCCAACAAGCCGTGACAGGCGTCTCCGCGCCCGAAGCGTGGTAAAGCCGAGCGCCGTGGAAGGCGTCGCTCACCTCATCGAAAAGGTCCCCGAAGACGTGCTCGGGATCTGCCGCCGCCTGCGCGAGAACGGCAAGCGGGGCTGGATCGTGGGCGGCTGCGTGCGTGATCTCCTGCGCGGCCAGCCCGCGAAGGACTGGGACGTCGCGACCGACGCGCGGCCGGAGGAGGTCATGCGGATGTTCCGCAAGGTCATCCCCACGGGCCTGCAGCACGGCACGGTCACGGTGCTCCTGCGCGGCGTGCACTACGAGATCACGACGCTGCGCGGAGAAGGCGCCTACAGCGACGGGCGCCGCCCCGACTCGGTGGAGTTCGTCGACGACATCAGCGCGGACCTCGCGCGGCGTGACTTCACCGTGAACGCGATCGCCCTCGATCCCGTGGACGGCCACGTGATCGATCCCTTCGGCGGCGAGCGGGATCTCGACGCACGCGTCGTGCGCGCCGTGGGGGATCCGCGCGAGCGCTTCGGCGAGGACGGCCTCCGGATCCTGCGGGCCGCGCGCTTCTCGGCGACGCTCGGGTTCGCGATCGATCCCGACACCGAGCGCGCGATGGGCGAGCCGCGCTCGCTCGTCACGTTCCGCCGCGTGAGCGCCGAGCGGGTGCGCGACGAGTGGCTGAAGAGCATGCGCGCGCCGCGGCCGAGCGTGGCGTTCGAGGCCATGCGCCGCACGGGCGTCCTCGAGATCACCTGCCCGGAGCTCCTCGAAGCGGTCGGCTGCACGCAGAACAAGTGGCACGCCTTCGACGTCTGGGGCCACGTGATGGCCTCCCTCGACGCGAGCGAGCCCGCGCCGCTCCTCCGCGTGGCTGCGCTCCTGCACGACATCGCGAAGCCACGGACGCGCGCGTTCTCCGAGAAGACCGGGGACTACACGTTCTACGATCACGAAAAAATCGGCGCGGAGATGGCGACGGACATCCTCGGCCGGCTGCGCTTCTCGAACGACGAGCGCGACCGGATCGCCGCGCTCGTCCGGCATCACCTCCTCTGTTACGACGAGGGCTGGACCGACGCGGCCGTGCGGCGCTGGATCCGCCGCGTCACGCCGGATCTCGCGCCGGATCTGTACGCGCTGGCGCTCTCGGACGTGCGCGGCAAGGGGCGGGACCCGGCGGACGAGGTCCAAGCGATCGAGCGGCTGCGCGAGCGCGCGACGGACCTGCTCGCCGCGGGCGCGCCCCTCGGGACGAAGGACCTGAAGATCCGGGGCAACGAGCTCATGAAAGAGCTCGCCATCCCGCCGGGGCCCGTGGTCGGCGAGATCCTCGCGGCCCTCGTGGAGGTCGTGACCGACGATCCAGCCGAGAACGAGCGCGGCCGCCTGCTCGTGGCGGCGCGGCGGCTCTACGACGAGCGGCGGAAGAGCGACGGCTGAGGCGCGAGAAAACGCGTCGACGCGCGGCGCCCGATTGGGTAGACGGCCCTCCGTGACTCGCACGTCTCTTCCCGCTCCGGGCCCGCTCGTGCGCGCGCGCGCCTACCTCGGCCGCGCCGCAGCGATCGGCGTCGCGATGGCCCGCTTCGCCAAGCTCGGCCGCAAGGACGGCGTCGACAACGGTGTCCGCGCCTTCCGCGCGCTCGGCCGCGAGATCGGCGGCGCCCTTCGGGGCCACGGGGGCGATCGGGACTGCACGCTCTGCGGCTGGAGCGGCGAGCGCTTCGGCCCGATCTACTACGTCGACAGCTACCGCGAGGACACGCTCTGCTACGCGTGCGGCTCGACCGATCGCGTCCGCCTCCTGCCGCTCTTCTGTCGCGACACGCTCGCCCCTTTCTTCCACGAGAAGCGCCGCCGCGTGCTCGACATCGGGCCCCTCTCGAACTCGCGCCGCTTCTTCCCGGACGACGTCGACTACGTCTCGTTCGACCTCTACGCGCCGCACGCGATGGTGCGCGGGGACCTCGTCGCCGCGCCGTTCGCCGACGCGACCTTCGACCTCTGGGTCTGCTTCCACGTGCTCGACCTCATCGAGGACGACGACCGCGCGATGCGCGAGCTCTACCGCATCCTCGCGCCGGGCGGCGTCGGCCTGCTCGACAACGCGATGAACTGGAACGCGCCCACCGAGGAGTACGGCAAGGCGCGGCCCGAGGAGGCGATGCACCGCCGCCGCTACGGGCATGATCTCCCGGATCGGCTGCGCAAGATCGGCTTCGAGGTCGAGATCGTCGACGTGGAACGCACGTTCGACGAAGCCACGCGGGCGCGCTACGGCATCCACCCGCGCAAGTTCCTCGTGTGCAAAAAGCCCTCCGCGGGCGCCGCTTGACCCATGCAGACGACCCACGAGCCCTCCGAGGAGAGACTTCCGACGCTGCCGGATCGCGCGGGGATCGGTGACGAGGAAAAGCGCCTCGGCGAGGCGTTTCGCGCCCGCTACGCCTCCGAGTTCCGCGAGCTCGTCGTGCGCCGCGAGGTCAAAGATCCCGCGGTCACGCTCGTCGTCATCTCCTACCGCGCCGCCGACTACCTGCTCGACTGCCTGCGCCACCTCCGCGGGCAAACCGTCGCGCTCGATCTGCCTTACGAGATCCTCCTCGCGGACAGCGGCGGCCTCGACCACCTGCGGGATCGGTACGGCAACCTCGTCGACGTCGAGCTCCGCCTGCGCGACGGGCTGCCGCTCAACGTGGCGCGCAACGCGGCGATGGGCTGGGCGCGCGGCGAGCTCGTGGCCTACATCGACGACGACGGCCTCGTCGTGCCCGACTGGGTCGAGTACGGCGTGAACCTCTTCCGCGACGAGACCATCGGCGCCGCGCGTGGCCGCATCGTCCCGCACAAGCACCCCTGGTACAACGTGTGGGCTGGCCACTACGACCGCGGCGACGATCTGTGGGACGAGGACAACGTCTCCACCGAGGGCAACATGCTGATCCGCCGCGCCGTCTACCTCGCCATCGGCGGCTTCCGCGACGATCTCTACGGCGGCGAAGGGCTCTACCTCGCCTACCGCATGAAACACGCCTTCCCCGCGCTGCGCTCGGTCTACGCGCCGGGCATGATCATGCGGCACGACTACTGCCGCTCGGCGCGGGAGTTCATCTGGAAGTCGCGCCGGTACAAGGACGTGCGCAAGAACATCACGGGCATCGAGCCCGCGTTCGACGCGTACATGGCGACCTTCGACGCGCGGAAAAAGCCCGTCCGGAAGCGCACGCCGACCGAAGAAGTCGTCCTCGCCGGCATGCGCGCGGCGCAATCGATGATCGCGCGCATGCCGATCTTCGACCGCGTGAAGCGCCGCTGACGACCCTCAGGTCACGCGCACGATCGCGGACTCGGCCTCACGCAGCTCGCCTTCGAGCTCCACGACCGTGAGCAGACCAAGCACGATGCGCAGGATGCGCGCCTTGTGCGACCGCGCGTGCAGGAGCAAAAGCGGCGAGCGCAGGGCCGTGCGCGCCCGCGAGGACACGGGCTGGGGCACGCCGAGCACGACCGCGGCCACGTCGAGGAACGTCCGCAGGCGCGCCGGGACCACGAGGGGTTCCAGCAACGAGCTCGCGTCTTCGAGGCGCTCGCGGATCACACGCCACTGCCCCACGAGCGCGGGCTCTTGCCAGCCCGAGCCCAGGATCGGACGCGCGTGCCGCACGGGCTCGGTCGTGATCGCCGCGCGCGCGTTCGTGCTCCGCGCGACCATGTCGACCTTCCACGACGCGTTCGCGAAGGGCAGCTCCACGAGCTCGGGCCAGAGCCGCGACATGAGCTCGAAGTGCACGCGATCACTCGTGCGGTCCGCGAGCGGCAGCCCCCCGAACGCGCGCTGGATCGCGGGGTGGTAGAGCAGGTTCAGAACGAGCGCGGTGATGCCGTCGCCGAGCCGCGCCTGGCCGATCCAGCGCGGCACGTACTGCCGCGCGTAGTAGGCCTCGTGCAGGAGCTCGGGCGCCGTGCCGCGATCGAGCTCGCCCTTCATCCAGCGCGCCGTCCGCGTGATCTGCGGCGCGAGCGCCTCCGGGCGGAGCACGCCGCCGAGGTTCGGCGAGGAAAACCAGAAGCGCGCGGCGGCCTCGGGATCGGGCGAGGCTGCACCGCGGCTGCGGTAGAGCTCGCCGAAGAGCCCGTGCAGGCCGAGGCGCGCGTGGTACGTGACCGCGCCCGTCATGTCCCACGCGTTGAGCGCGCCCTCGGTCAGCGCCACGTGGCGGCGCATGTCTTCGAGGATGCGGGTGCGCGGCGGCGGGCTCTTCCGTTCGAGGTTCAGGCCGAACCGATCGGCGATGCGCCGCGCCGCGAGGTGATCGGCGTGCTCGGGCGGCACGCTGATGTAGAGGCTCGCGCGTTTCTCCAGGCCCGCGCTCTTCAAGGCCGCGAGGACGAGCCGGCTGTCCTTGCCTCCGGTCAGCGCGGCGAGGATCGGTTTGTTCGTCCCCGCGATCCACGCGAAGTTTCCGCGCAGGTGCTCCGCGAGCGTGTCCCAATCGGGCGCCGCGCCCGGAATCGCGGGCTCGCCGCCGCCGAGCGCGCGGATCTCGACGGGGCCCGCGTCGCGGGGCACGACGACGGCCGTGTGGGCGTCGACGAGCCGCACGCCCCGCACGGCCGTACCTTCGGTGCAGACGAGGTAGCCGGGCGAGATGAGCCCGCCGAGCGCCTCGAAATCGGGCGCGGGGCGCGGGCCGAGCGCCTTCATGAGCTCCCAGAGCAGGCGCGCGCGGTTCGAAACCGCGAAAAACCCCGGCTGCTCCGTCATGTACACGTGCTCGGTGCCGACCGGATCACAGGCCACGAAGAGCCCCTCGTCCGTGAGCTTGCACATCGACCACTCGCCGTGAAACCGGCGGCGCAGGGCCGGGGCGTCGGGCTCCCGCAGCACGTCCGCCGCGCCGAGGAGGCGGCGATCGTCGGCCACGCCGTACCCCGTGATCACCGCGGCCCCGCTCGTATCCTCGTGCCAGCGCGGCTCGGGCCAGAGCCCCTCGTCGCGGAGGAAGGCCCAGAGCTGGATGCCGCCGCGCGCAGCCGAGAACCGCGCCTCCGGTACGAACGGCAAGGCGCGATCGAGGCGCGCGGAGAGGCCCTCGGGTAGGCCTTCGGGGTTCTTCAGGCGGAGGGCGAGGTAACACGAGGACATCGGCGCGCCGGGGCCTGTATACCCGATCCCGAGGCTCGTGCTTGCGCGGAGGCGGCCTCGTGTGACAAGGGGTTCGGGTGTTCGTCGACGAGTCGGAGTGGATCCGCGACGTGCTCGAAGCAACGCCGCTCGAAAAGGGCGCGACGGTGCTCGACATCGGCTCCTCCACGCTCCACTTCCGCACCGTCGTGCAGCCGCACCTCGATCGGAACGTGTTCGCGCCGCTCCGCGCGCGAGGCCTGAAGGTGCTGCACCTCGACGCGCGGCCGGAGCCGGGCGTCGACATCGTCGCCGACGTGACGAACCTGAAGGGCGTCGATCGCACCTTCGACCTCGTGCTCTGCACGAACCTCCTGGAGCACGTGACCGATCGCGAGGCGACGCTCCGCCACGTGGCGCGGGTCGTCGCGCCCGGCGGGCTGCTCGTGCTCACGGTGCCGCGGCGGTACCCGATCCACCGCGATCCGATCGACACGGGCTACCGCCCGACGGCGGCCGAGCTCGCGGCGCTGCTCGGCTGGCCCGAGGTGCTGCGCCAGGAGGTCCTGACCATCCGCGCGCCCGAGCATTACCAAGGCTTCAAGCGCGCGCTGCGGCGGATCTTCTCCCCGTGGCAGATCGCGTGTGTGCTCGCGCGAAAGCCTGCGTAAAGCGACTCAGCGCGGCGACCACACGCGCTCGGACAATACGAGGCTCGCGAGCAAAGCGATCTGCGGCATGCCACGGCGCGAGCCCGCCTCGACGCCCGCGAGGAGCCGCGCGACGGAGGCCCGATCGAAGCAGCCGAAGCGATCGACGCCGGTCCGCGGATCGAGGAGCAGGTCGCGGAGAAACCCACGAAGCCGCGCCGATCTGCGGAAGACCGCGTCGTGATCGAAGAAGGCAGCGGCGGGCGGATACGGCGGCTTGCGCAGGCGGCGGACGAGCGTCTCCACGACGCCCCCGCGCGGCACGGGCCAGCCGATGCGCTGCCAGGGGATCGCCGCCATGTGAGGAAATCCCTCCCAGAAGAAGGAGGCCTGGAGCGCGGCGTCGAGGCGCGCCTCGGGCGCCACGGCGAGCAGCCGATCGATGAAGCCCGGCGCGAAGAACGGGAACGCCGAGCGCGCCACGCCGCGCCAGAGCAGCGGCCCGTTCACCGTGAAGCGCCGGATGCGGTGCCGCAGGATCCAGAAGTCGGACCAGCGGGGATCGTCGAGCGGATCGGCTTCGAGGCTCTTCGTGAGGGAGGCGCGGGCGAGATCGAGCATCTCGCCGCGGGCCTCGGGCACGAGCAGCTCTCGCCAGGCCGGGCGTTCGAGGCGAGCCCGGGAAGCCCAGAGCAAGCGGTGGCGCGCCTCGGGGCTCCGCGCGGTGAAGTGCTCGCGGCGAAGGAAGCTCGCGCCGAGCACGACGTCGCCGGCAAACCCGTCGAGCCGCAGCATCCCCTCGGGGAACGAGCCCGTCAGGCTGATGCCGTAGGCGTGCAGCAAATTGAGCTGACCGTCCGTCAGCACGGATGCGCGGACGGCGTGATCAACGAGCCAGTCGTCGTCGAGGCCAAGCGCGCGCCACGGGACGCCGAGCACGCGGCAGACCTCTTCGGCGATGCCGATGTCGGGCGTACGCTCGCCGGTGCCGGAGAACGTGAAGGCCGAGGCAGACGCGCCCGCGGAGGTGGCCGTCGCGAGCAAGAGCCGCGAGTCGAGGCCACCGCTCAGGGGAACGACGAGCGGCTGATCCCCGCGGGTCGCGAGCGCGCCCGCGAGCCCCTCGCGCCAGAGCGGGATCAACGCGGAGACGGCCGCAGCCGGCGACGTGCCGCGATCGATCGGAAGCTCGGCGTAACGGAAGCGCCGCGGAAAGCTCGGGCCCGCGGGGCCGATCTCGAGGGCCGCGCCTTGTGGCAGGGCGGTGACCTCGCGGCGCAACGTGCGCTCGCCGAGCAGGTGGTCGAAGGCGAGCAGCTCGGCGAGCGCGTGGCGATCGAGCGAAGAGCGCGGCGCGAGCTGCCCGAGGCGCGCCGCGGACGTGGAGAACACGACACACGCGCCCACGGTGCGGACGTAGACGAGCGCGAAGCCGTGACGATCGACCTCGACGACGGCCACGCCCCGCGCGGCATCCCAGCGGCAGAGGAGCCACGGCGGGACGAGGCGCGCGGCAGGGCTCTTCAGATCATCGCCGCCGAAGCCAATCGCATGCCCCGCGGCGCCGGGCGCGCCGGGGCAAACGATGCGCTCGCCGGCATGCTGGGGGAAAAGGGCCGCACGGAGAGGACCTTCGTGCAGCGACGAAGCCGCGCTCCCAAGATCACGCGTGAGCTCGCGAAAAAGCGCGGCGCCTTCGCGCTCGGCCCCCGCGGGCGTGTACACGCCGACGAGCGTCGGCATCAGTGCGCCTCCTTCGGGGCCACTTCCTCGGCAGGCGTTTCGGCCTCCGTCGGGGCCTTCGCGGGCGCCTTCTTGTCGCGCTTGAAGAACCCGAGGAACGCGCGCACCTCGGCGGTGATCGGCGGGTAGATCACGCGCAGCGTCGCGACGTACACGAGCAGCATGATCAACGTGAGCCCCACGAGCCGCGCGACGTCCCCGACGACGCCCGGGGGCAGGAGCGTCGCGAGCTCGAGCCGCGCGATCGCCCCGGCCGCCGTCGCGACCGCGACGGCCACGGTCGGCACGACGAGCACGCCGAGCAGCCGCGAGAGCTTCATCTCGATGTAACGGCACGCGAGCCACTCCGTGAAGAGCGTACCGGGCACGCAGAGGATCGAGATGCTCACGGCGACGCCGAAGGCCCCCCAGTTCACGCCGATGATCAGCGCCACCGTGAGCCCCACGAGCCACGCGATGTTCCAGTAGAGCTCCACCGCGGGTTTGCCGCGGGACTTGAAGATGATCCCCACGAGCGTGCCCACGGCCTTCAGCGCGCCCGCCACGCTGAGCGCGCGCAGCGGCCCCACGGCCGGCAGCCACCGCGGCCCGTAGAGCAACGCCACGAGCTCGGGCGCGACGACCGCGACCCACGCGAGGATCGGAAAGCTCACGATCGCCACGGCGCGCGAGATCTTCAGGTACGTCTCGCGCATCTCGTCGAGCTTGTCCTGGATCGTCGCGAACGCCGGGAACATCACCTGGCTGAAGAGCGAGGCGATACGCGTCAGCGGGAACGTCATCGTCTCGTACGCGAACGTGTACGTGCCGAGCGCCGCGGTCCCGAGCCGCTTGCCGACGATCATGTAGTCCATGTTCGCCGACAGGTAGTTGATGGCGCTCGCCCCCGCGACGTACGCGCTGAACGAGAAGAGCTCACGCGCGTGTGTCCACGTCGCGCGGAAGCGCGGCCGGAACGGGCTCGACAGCGTGTACGCGACGACGGACACGACATGGCTCGCGAGCGGGCCGAACACGAGCGACCAGTACCCGGCGCCGAACGCCGCGAGCCCGAGCGTCGCCGCGCTCGCCGCGACGTTGCGCCCGGCCTCGATGGCGGCGACACGCCCGAAGCGAAGATCACGCCGCAAGAGCGCGGCGTGCGTCGAGGCGAAGGGGCCGATGAGCAGCGGAAGCGCGGAGACCACGACGAGCGACACCACGCGCGGCTCGCCGTAAAAGGCCGCGAGGGCCGGGGCCGCGGCGACGCTCGCGACGAAGAGCACGGCGCCCATCGAGATGCTCATCCAGAAGGCGGCGTCGCGGTGGCCGTCCGAGAGCTCCTTGCGCTGGATCGTCGCGGCCGTGAGGCCCATGTCGCTCAGCGCGCCGAGGAAGCCGAGCAGCACCGTGCAGAGCCCGACGAGGCCAAAGTCCTCGGGCACGAGCAGCCGCGCCAGGACGAGCGTCCGCACCCAGCCGAGGGCCGTGGCGAAGGTCTGGCTCGCCCCGAGCGCGACCCCGCCGCGCGCCGCGCTCCGTAGAAGGCTCATCCGGCGGCGCGGCGGCCTTCACGCGCGAGGAAATCGCGGTACCAGGCGGTCGTGCGATCGAGGCCGGCGACGAGGCCGTACCGGGGCTTGATGCCAAGCACGCGCCGCGCCTTTTCGGCGTCGAGGTACTGGTGCGCGATCTCGTGCGTCGCTTGCCCGCGCACATCCGGCTCCAGCGTCGACCCCATGCGCTCCAGAATCGCGCGGGTCATCTCCAGCACCGTGAGCTGGTTGCCCGCCGAGATGTTGAAGGCCTCGCCGTGGACGGCGGGATCTTCCATCGCGCGGGCGAGGTCGAGGTACGCGTCGACCGCATCCTCCACGTAGAGGTAGTCGCGGATGAGCGTGCCGTCGCTGCGGATGACGGGCCTGCGGCCTGCGACGATGTCGCGGATCACGCCGGGCACGATGCGGTTCCAGTTGAGATCCCCGCCGCCGTAGAGGTTCGCGCAGCGGGTGATCGTGATGGGCAGCCGGTAGGTCACCCAGTACGTCCGGGCGATGAGGTCCGCGCACGACTTCGAGACGTCGTACGGGTGCTCGCCCCGCAGCGCCATCGCCTCGGTGTAGGGCAACGTCTCGTGCGAGCCGTAGGCCTTGTCGCTCGACGCGAGCAGCACGCGGCGCACCTTCGGCGACCTGCGCGCCGCCTCGAACACGTTCCACGCGCCGGCGACGTTGCTCTCGAACGTGCTCACCGGGTTCGCGTTCGCGATGCCCACGATGGTCTGCGCGGCGAGGTGGAAGACCGAGTCGATCTCGTGCTCGCCCATCACGCGTTCGAGCAGCTCGCGGTCGCGGATGTCGCCGCTCACGAGCGTCATGCCCTCGGCGATCGTCGTCCCCTTCGACCCTGCAACGAAGAGCCTCGACGTGGGCACGAAATCCCGCACGAGGCCCACGACGTTCGCGCCGAGCGAAACCAGCCGCTCGCTGAGCCACGATCCGAGCAGCCCCGTCGCGCCCGTGACGAGGACGTTCCGATCGCGGAAGAACGCGCGATCCGCCGCCTCGTCCCTCACCAGACCTTCCACGGCGCTCCTCCTGTCCAGAGGCTCCGGAGCATCTCCAGATCACGCATCGTGTCCATGCACTGCCAGAAGCCGCGGTGCTCGTAGACCATCAGCTCGCCGTCCTTCGCCAGCCGCGCGAGGGGTTTTCCTTCGAGCACGCAGCCGTCGTCGTCCTCGAGGTAGTCGAAGAACTTGCGGCTGAAGACGAAAAACCCGCCGTTGATGCAGCCGTCGTGCATGAGCGGTTTTTCGTTGAACTCGACGACACGCGACCCGTCGCGGAGCAGCTCGCCGAAACGCGACTGCGGGAAGACGCCGGTCACCGTGCCGATGCGCCCGTGCTCGCGGTGGAACGCGATCAACCGCCCGATGTCCACGTTCGACACGCCGTCGCCGTAGGTCACGCAAAACGTGTCCGTATCGACGTACTTCTCGATGCGCTTGATGCGCGCCCCGGTCATCGCGCGCTGGCCGGTCTCGGCGAGCGTCACCCGGAAATCTTCTTCCTCGGCGGCCGGCGACTCGTGCAGCGTGATCGCGCCGCCCTTGCCGAGATCCAGCGTGAAGTCGCGGCTCATCGCGCGGTAGTCGAGGAAGTACTGCTTGATGACCTCGCCCCGGTAGCCGAGGCACACGATGAAGTCGCGCAGCCCGTGGTGCGCGTAGCTCTTCATGATGTGCCAGAGGATCGGACGATCCCCGATGGTGATCATCGGCTTCGGCCGAAACTCGGTCTCCTCCCGGAGACGCATCCCCTGGCCACCCGCGAGGATGACGACCTTTTCACGCGACACGGCCAAAAGCGTTTAATCGAGAGACCGACGCAGAGCAAGCGCGGCTAACGCGTCGTAGTGCGCCTCCAGCGTGACGGCGAGCTTGCGCGCGTCGTAGGTCGCGAGCGCCTTCTGCCGCGCCGCCTCGCCCATACGCGCGCGGAGCGATACGTCCTTCGCGAGGCGCACGAGGCCCGCGGCGAGGCCCTCCTCGTCACGTTCGGCGTAGAGCAAACCGCTCTCACCATCGACCACGATCTCCGGGATCCCCGCGTGACGGCTCGCGACTGCGGGCAAGCCCGTCCCGGCGGCCTCCACGAGCACCGTGGGCACACCTTCCTTGTCGCCGTCCGCCGCCGTCACCGAGGGGCAGAGCATGAGATCACTCTCGCGCATCACGACGGCGGGATCGGTCTTCGGATCGAGGATCTCGACGTGGGGCCCGAGCCCGAGCTCCTCGATGAGCGCGCGCAAGGGCGCGCCGAGCGGCCCAGGCGCCGGGAGCCAACGCACGCGCAGATCCGCGCCCGCGGCCCGCGCCCGAAACACGGCGCGGAAGCCATGGGCAAATCCCTTCTTCTCGATCTCGCGGCCACACATCACGACCGAGAGCGGCCCTGTGCGATCAGCGCGCGGCGCTGGGCGGAAGCGCTCGAGGTCCACGCCATTCGGGTGGATGCGCAGCTTCGACGCGGGGCAGCCGAGCCGCTCGAGATCGTCGCGCATCGCGGTCGAGAGCACGAGCACGAGATCACTGCCCTCGAAGAGCGCGCGCTTGCCGAGGATGTAGTGCCAGTAGCGCCGCAGGTGCTTCCGCGGTTCGAGGAGGATGCCGACGTCACCGCCGTAAAACGAGGTCACCACGGGCAACCCGAGCTTCTTGCCGTACACCGCGGCGATGAGCCCATTCGTGCCGAACTGACCATGCAGCACCGTCGCGCGCGTCTCCTGCAGCGCCTGCATCCACGCCGGATCGAGCGTGAGCCTCCCGTGCAGCGGGCGGAGCGCCTGGCCGATCTTCGAAGGCTGCCTTCGCCCGAGGATCCGCGGCTCGGTCCAGGGGAATCGCTCCTCGTTGGCGACGCGGTTGCAGAGCGTGATCGCCTGGTACCGCGTGAGGGAGCGCATCTGGTTGAAGAGGAACGTCTCGGTGAACGAAAACGCCGTCCCGAGGAGGAACGCGACGGCGGGGCGCGCGGGCGCGGGGCCGCTCACTTGGAACGCTCCTCCCGGGCTGCGTCGATCGTGCGATCGATGCCCTCCTCCAGCGAGACCTCGGCCTTCCACCCGAGCCGCGCCTCCGCGGGCGCGGGATCCCCGTAGTGCGCTTCGGGCTCGTCCGCGGGGCGCGCCGTCGCGCCGAGCACGGGCCCGCCCTGCGCCGGCTGGATGCGATCGACGACGAGGCGCACCACGTCGGCGACTTGCCGCGGCACGCCCGTGCAGAGGTCGATCACGCGCCCCACGGCGTCGGGCGCCGTCGCGGCGAGGGCCACTGCGCGGGCCACGTCGCCCACGTACACGAAATCGCGCCGCTGGAGGCCGTCGGTCATCGGGAAATCTCGACCTGCGAGGCAAGCGGCGATGAGCGCAGGCAAGAGCTGCCGCGGCTGCGCGCCCGGCCCGTACACGAGGTACGGCCGCAACACGACGGCCGAGAGGCCCTGGTCACGCAGCGGCCCGAGCACCATCGCGTCCGCCTCGGCCTTCGTGCGCGCATATGGCGTCCGCGGCGCGACCTCACCTTCCGCGTCATGCGGCGAAGGAAGCTTGCCGTATACGTCGCTCGTCGACACCACGACGAGCCGCGCGCCCAGCTCGATCGAAGCCTCCGCGAGCCCACGCGTCACGCCCACGTGGAGCGCGCGCATCGCCTCGACCTCGTCCTCGGGAGCACGGGCGCGCGCGTCGGCCGCCAGGTGGATCACGACCTCGGGTTGCGCCCGCGACATCTCCGCGCGGACCGCCTCCGCCGCGCCGAGATCGACCCTGCGAAGCTCCGTGCGATCGAGCCGCGTCCCGGCCACGCGAAAGAGCCGCCCGAGCTCCGAGCTCGGCCGCGCGAGGAGCGTCAGGCGCGCTTCCTGGTCGAGCAGCGCTCGTGTCACGTGCGCGCCGAGGAACCCCGTCGCGCCCGTGATCAGCACGCGGAGGCGGCTCACGGCCGGCCCTTCGTTCCCTTCGCCTCGACGTACACGAAGAGGTTCACGCTCGTCTCCTCGCGGAAGAGCCCCCGCGCATACCGCTTCGCCTTCCACCACGAAAACTCACCCGGGAGCCGCTGCCGCCCCGCGGCGAACGCCTCCCGATCCAGGTCCACGATCCGCAGCCGGAGCCCCGGCCTGCGCGACGAAAGCGCCCGCAGGATCCGCACGACGCGGCCCTTCGTGATGTACTGGATCGTGTCGAGACCCGCCGTCGGCTTGCCGACCGCCCGCAGGTAGGCGCGCGCGAGCGGCCGCGGGAAGAGCGGCAGCCAGGGCAGCCGGTAATGCCCCTCGAAGGTCCCGCGGTAGTCCGGGCAGCGCAGGTGGATCCCGCCGCCCGCCCGCGTCACGCGCACGAGCTCCGCGAGCACGCGGTCGACGTCCTGCACGTGCTCGATCGTCTGGTAGCTCGTCACGCAGTCGAAATCGTCGTCGGGAAACGGGAGCGCTTCGCCCACGCCGTCGTGGAAGCGGCTCATCCACGCGGCAGGGTACCCGCGCTCCTTCGCCTTCATCCCGTTGAAGGTGTGTTTCCACCCCTCGGGATCGATCCCGACCATGTCGTAGCCGTGGAGCAGCCCGTAGAACACGGCGCTCCCGCAGCCCGAGGCCATGTCGAGGATCCGCTTCGCCGAGGGCAGCGCGGCCTCGATCGTGTCGAAGCGATGCTTCGAGTTCGTATCGTCGGCCATCCACGCTTCGACCACGCCGTCGAGGAACGAGCGCGGCGGCAGGCCGAACCACGCGCTGTATTCACGTTCGAGCTCGGCGCGCAGGAAATCGCGGGCAGCGGACATAAGCGATGCCCGGGTATAGGGCCCCTCGCCGATCGATGCAACCGCGCGCGGCGCCGAGGGGCCCTCGTGACTTGACGCATCGGAGCGCGCGTGGCACTCGGGCCCCCGTGGCGCGTGACGAGGCCCGCGCGGCGGGCGAAGGCGACGAAGCGGAGGAGATACGCCGCTTCTACCGCGAGCGTTTCCTGCCGCAGAACGCGTGGTGGCCGATCCTGCCGCACGCGTACCTGTGCCAGCGCCAACGCCAGCGCCGCATCCGCCAGTCCTTGCAGGAGATCGGCGTCGCCTCCTTCGAGGATCTCCGCGCGCTCCGGGTGCTGGAGGTCGGCTGCGGCGGCGGCTCGAACCTCGCCTGGCTCGTCGAGATGGGCGCAGATCCCACCGGGCTCGTCGGCGTGGACCTCGTGCCCGAGCGGATCGAGCAGGCACGGCAGCGCTGCGCAGGCGTCCGTTTCCTCGCGGGCAACATCCTCGAAACCGACGTAGGCGGACCCTTCGACGTGGTGCTGCTCTTCGCGGTGCTCACCTCGGTCACGAACGCCGAGACGAAGCAAAAGATCATGGAGAAGTGCTTGTCGCTCCTCCGCCCCGGGGGCGCCTTGCTCTTCTACGACCTCATGACCCGCCGCGAGGATCCGGGGACGCCGAACTACAAGAAGCTCACGTACGCGGAGTTCGAAGGGTACCTCGGCGGCCGCCGTCCCCGGTATTTCAAGCGGGACTACCTCCGGCGTGACGTCGCCGAGCGTATCGTCCCCCTGCCCCGCGTCGGGCTCTTCGCCGCCGAGGTGCTTCAGGCGATCGGCTGGTTCAACATCGAGGCGACCTTCGCGCACGTGCGCGCCTGAGCCCCCTCTCCGCATGAACGCACCTGCTTCGAGCGCGCCGCTCCTCACGATCGGCATCACCTGTTACGCCGAGGGCGACTGGCTGCTCGACTGCTGGAACAGCGTCCTCGCGCAGACCGATCCCCGCTGGTGCGCCGTGCTCGTGATGGATGGAACCGAGCACGCGCGGACCCGCGAGATCTTCCACGCGCTCGAGCACCCGCGCCTCGTCAAGTACGCGATGCCCACGAACATGGGCCCGTACCCGACGCGCAACAAAGCCTTCGAGCTGACCGAGACGCCGTTCCACTTCTACGTCGACGGCGACGATCAGCTCGTGCCGAGCAGCGTCGCGCTCGTCCTCGACACCTTTGCGCGGCACCCCGACGCGGCCTTCGTCTACGGCGACAACGAGCGCTTCGGCGCTTACTCGCTCGTGCACAAGCACCGGCGCGAGGTCACGTGGGACGACTTCATCACGGGACAACCCACGCCCGGCCCCTGCGCCTACCGCAAGGATCTCTGGATCGAACTCGGCGGATACACGGACGAACTCGCGCGCGGCAACGGCGACTACGACTTCCTCATCGGCGCCGCCGAGGCCGGCCGACGTGGCTACCACTGCGGCGAGATCCTCTACCGCTACCGCGTCGGCAACGCCGCGAAGGTCTCGAAGAGCTACGACCGCGTCTACCACGAGACGCACGAGATCATGGTGAAGCGGCACCCGCGCTTCTTCGCGGATCCCGCGCGGCGGGATCGTTTCCTCGCCCTCGCCTACCTGCGCGCGGCCGAGGCGAACCTCGCCGTCGATCCAGGAAGGGCGCGCGAGCTCGCGCGGAAGGCCATCGACCTCGGCCTCCGCTTCGATACGCGCCCGTGGAAGACCCTCGCGAAGGCGGGCCTCGCCGAGCTCAGCCGAGCACGTTCTTCCAGGCGCGGAGCAGCTCCGCCACGCTGAAGGCCTGCGCCGGCCCGCCGTTCGGCGAGAACGGCATCACGCCGCTCGCGAGCTCGGGCACCTGCCCCACGGCGATGTCCCGATCGGCCGCCGCCGCGATCAAGTCCGGCAGCTCCACCACGAGCGGATCCTCCGCCGGCAGCACGCTCCGCACGGCGCGCGCGTAAAACCCGAGCAACCACGGCCAGGCCGTCCCCTGGTGGTACGAGGCGTCGCGCTCGAACACGTTGCCGCCGTAATACCCGCGGTACGACGCGTCCGAAGGCGCGAGCGTCCGCAGCCCCGCGGGCGTCACGAGCTCGGCCCGCGCCCGCGCGATCGTCGCGCGCGCCTGCTCCGGCGAGAAGCAGGCCGGATCGATCGCGAGCGCCAGGATCGCGTTCGGCCGGATCGACGCGTCCACGAAGGCGGTCTCGCCCGTCAGCGTCTCGGAGATCACGTCGAACGGGTACGACGTCTGCTCGCACCAGAACCGCGCGTGGAACGCCGCGCGCGCCCGCCTGCAGGCGATGTCGGCCCGATCGGCGAGCGAGCCTGCGCCCGCCGCGTGCGCGAGCCGCGCGAGCGTGTGGCAGCCGCGCGCCCACAACGCCGAGAGCTCGATCGCGCAGCCCACGCGTGGCGTCACCGGGACGCCGAACGCGCGCGCGTTCATCCACGTCGGCGCGTCGCCCGGCTTGCCCGCGGCGAGCAGCCCATCCGCCGTCACGCGGATCCCGTTCGGCGCGTCGCCGCGCAGGATCGCCTCGAACGACGCCGTCATCCCGGGCACGAGCTCGGTTTGCAGGAAGGGATCCGACGCGCCGAGCACATCGGCAAAACACCGCGCCGCCTCGAAGAGCCAGAGCGTCGCGTCGGCGGACGCCGTGTCCGCGCGGCCGTCTTCATCGGCCCTCCGGCTCGGCACGAGCCCGCCTTGCATGCTGGCCACGATCCCGCGCGCCACGCGCTTTGCTTCTTCGATCTTGCCCGTCGCGAGGTAGAGCCCCGGCAGCGCGATCAAGCTGTCGCGCCCCCAGCCCTCGGCCCACGGATACCCCGCGACGATCGCCGGCTCCGGCGCGAGATCCGCGCGGTAGAGCTCCGCCGCGACCGTGAGCTTGCGTTCGAGCGCGGGCACCGAGAGGCCCGGGTCCTCGGCTTCGAGCGCCGCCGTCGTGGCGGCGATGAGCTCCTCGGGTTTGCCCTCGGGCAGCTTCTCCACGCCGACGACGAGGAAGCTCGGCGTGCCCGATCCATCCGCGCGGATCTCGAACACGCCCGGCGTCCAGAGATCCTCCTGGAACTCGAGCCCTCGATCCCGTTCGAGCAGGTACTCGAAGCGCCGCCACCAATCGGGCGAGCCCACGAACGTGCCTTCGTCGTAGCGGAAGCAGAGCTTCGGCAGCGCACGCATCGGGCGCACGCGCATCTCGCCGGCGCGCAGCTCCACGCGTTGCTCCATCGCCCCGTGCTCGCGCATGAGCGCGTGCATGTGGCGCATCGCGAGCAGCGGCCGCAACGTGATCATGACCGGATGCGGCCCGCGCCACGTGTAACGCAGCACCACGGCGTTCTCGCCGCGCACGAGCGAGAGCAGCACTTCGAGCTCGCCGCCCGCGACGCTGTAGGTCCAGCGCGGCACCGGATCCTGATCGAAGCGGTCGAGGTAAAACGGCCCGCGCTCCGGGTTGACCCCCGGGAACTGGTGCGTCGCGAGATCCCACACCCCGCGCGGCGCGAGCGACTTCACCGCCACGTCGACGTGCGAGAGGACGACGTGCCGCGCGCGCGGCGGCTCCAGCGCGGCGACGAGCAGGCCGTGGTAGCGCCGCGTGTGCATGTTCGCGATCGTCGAGCTCGCGTACGCGCCGGCGCCGTTGCTCGCGACCCACTCACGGAAGAGCGCGCGGCCGAGATCCCGCCGCACATCGACGTGCGGCCAGATCGACGCGCCCGGAGCGTCGCTGCCGCTCATACCGTGTGCCCTCCCCGATCGAGCGCGCCCTCGGCGGCCCGCCGCATCACGTCGAGCGGCGGCTCTTGCCCGGTCCACAACACGATCGAGCGGGCAGCTTGTCGCACGAGCATCCCGAGTCCGCCTTCGGCCTGGATGCCCCGGGAGGCGGCGGCGTGCAGGAACGGGGTCATTCTTGGGGTATACACGACGTCGTACGCGAACGCGTCGCTTCCGAGATCGTCCCAAGGAACGACATCCCGGACCGACTCGCCCGGGTCCTTGCCGAGCATGCCCGCGCTCGTGGCCTGCACGACGAGCGAGGCGCCCCGCGCGAGATCCCACCACTGGAGCCGGAGGGCCTGCGAGGCGAAGCTATCGGGCGCGGGCTCGCCCGGCCCGGGCCAGGGCAAGGGCAACGCCCCCATCCGCCGCACCTGCTCGGCCGACGGCGAGGTCTCGACGTTCTCCGACCGCGCCCACGAGCGCGACGTCACCGCGATCAATTTGAACCCCAACCGCTTGCAGGCGGCGACGGCCGCGACCCCCGCCCCGCCCCCGCCGATGACCATCGCCCGCTTGCGCGACGCGTCGGGCGCGAGCGCGGCGATGTCGTCCGCGAGGGCGTCCGCGTCCGTGTTGTAGGCGCGGAGCCGGCCGTCCTCGCCGCGGCAAAGCACGTTCGCCGCGCCCGGCTCGATCGCGCTCGAATCGACCTCGTCGGCGTGATCGAGCACCGCGCGTTTATGCGGCAAGGTCACGTTCACCCCGCCGAGCGCGCCCGAGCGCAGCTCGTCGAGGACGGCGACGAGCTCGGCCGCGGTCGGCACGTCGATCGCCCGGTACACGTGCGGCAGCCCCAGCGACGCGTACGCGACCGTGTGGATCACCGGCGAGAGCGAGTGCGCGATCGGATGCCCGAGGACGGCGAAGACCCTTCCCTCAGCCATCACTCCCATCGCCTTCCGCCGGATCGATCACCGCCGTCACCTCGGCGCGCAGCGCGCCCTCGTGCACCCGCACCGTGATGGACTCGCCCACGGCGACCTCCTTCGCGGCCCGCACCGCTTGCCCCGACGTCGTCGTCGCGATGGCGTACCCACGGGCGAGCACGCCGAGCGGCGAGAGCGCGTCGAGCCGCGCCGCGTGCCGCCCGAGCGTCGTCCGCAGCCGCTCGACCCGTCGGCGCTCGGCCGCCACGAGCCGCACTTCGAGCGTCCCCGTCGCCGCGCGCGCCCCGGCGATCACCGCCCGCGGGTGCCGCGCCGCGAGCCGCCGCTCGATCTGCCCGAGCTCTTCCTTGCGCCGCGACGTCGACCGCTCCATCGCACGTTCGAGCCGCATCGTCGCCTCGTCGAGCCGCTGCTGCCGCTCGGCGAGCAGATCCCCGGGCGAGCCGATCGAGCGCGTGAGCCTATCGACGACCACACGCCGCCGCTCGATCGCCTGCCGCGTGGCGCGCCACATGCGCGTGACCAGGTGCCGGAGCTGCTTGCGCCGCTCCACCCGATCCGCGACGAGCATCTCCGCGGCCTGCGAGGGCGTGGCCGCGCGCGCATCGGCCGCGAGGTCCGTGAGCGTCACGTCGACCTCGTGCCCGACGGCGCTCACGACCGGCACAGGGAAACTCGCCACCTTCCGGACGAGCGCCTCGTCGTTGAAAGCGGAAAGATCCTCGGCCGATCCGCCGCCACGCCCGAGGATCACGACCTCGACGTCGGGCACACGCGCGAGCTGATCGAGCGCGCGGGCCATCGACTGCGCGGCCCCCGGCCCTTGCACCGTCGCCCGCGCGAGCAGGATCCGCGGCGCGCCGCGCCGGAACGACACGGTCACGATGTCGTGGATGGCCGCGCCGTTGCCGCTCGTCACGACCCCGATCACGGCCGGATCCGCGGGCAACGCGCGTTTCCTCTCGGGCGCGAAGACCCCCTCCCCGGCGAGCTTCTGCTTGAGCCGCTCGAGCGCTTCGAGCAACGCGCCGCGCCCGGCCGGTCGCACATCCGACACGGAGAACTGGAGATGTCCCCGCGGCGCGTACACCGTCGCGCGCCCGGTCAGCACCACACGCGCCCCGTCCGCGAGCAGCTTCCGCGCCCGCGGCGCGGCCGTCTTGTACATGACGCAGTTGATGAGCGCGTCCTCGCGCTCATCCTTCAGCGTGAAGTACGCATGCCCGCTCGAATGCAGCCGGAAGCCACCGACCTCGCCGAGGACCCGCACGTCCTGCGTCGCGGTCTCGACGACACGGCGGAGCCGCTGATCGAGCGCAGCCACGGAGAGGACCTCAGGCTCCTCCTCGGCGCTGCGGGTAGGAAAGGAGCTCCCCCGAGGCTGGTAGGCCGCCATCTCATCGGAGCCTCCTGCCTCGTGGAAGGAGAGCCCGGGGCCCGATTCGCGTCGCTGCACGGGGGGCGATGGGTAGCTCGTAACGGCCCCGAGGGAAAGGGATTCGTTGCACGGAGCTGGGGCGTCGCCCCAGGCCCCAGCAGGGGGCTGTCCGCCCCCTGCACCCCGGACCAGCCAGGGGCTGGACCCGGGGTTGAAAAACTGCGCTCCGCGCAGTTTTTCAAACAGGCCGACGAAGAAGCCGGCTTGCCAGCCGAACCCGCCACGCGGCTGTCTTGGTGGGCAACGTCGTTGCTGGTCTTGACCCGGGCCTGTTCGATGAACTGCGCATCGCGCAGTTCATCGAGCTTGGGTCCAGCCCCTGGCTGGTCCGGGGTCGAGGGGGCGGACAGCCCCTCGCGGGGTCCGGGGCGGAGCCCCGGTGCGCAGCGCCGGTGCGCATGCTCAGCCACCCTCCCGGCCCGAGCCGTGCTACGTGGGCGTCCGTGATCCGCAAGGTCCTTATCGCCAACCGCGGCGAGATCGCCGTCCGCATCATCCGCACGCTGCATGAGATGGGCATCGCCGCTGTGGCCATCTACAGCGAAGCTGACCGTAAATCCCTGCATGTGAGGCTCGCCGACGAGGCTTACTGCATCGGGCCGGCGCCTGCGCGTGAGAGTTACCTCTCGATCGAGCGTGTGCTCGATGCTGCGCGCAAATCCGGCGCCGACGCGATCCACCCCGGTTACGGCTTCCTCTCGGAAAAGAGCGAGTTTGCGGAGGCCTGCGAGCGCGCTGGCATCGTGTTCATCGGCCCCCCGTCCCGCGCGATGGCCGCGATGGGCTCGAAGACTGCCGCGCGCGCCAAGATGGCCGCGGCTGGCGTGCCGATCACGCCGGGCGGCGACGCGTCCACGGTCGAGGAAGCGCGCGCGACGGCTGAGCGCGTCGGCTACCCGGTGTTGATCAAGGCTGCGATGGGCGGCGGCGGCAAGGGCATGCGTCTCGTGCACAACGCGGACGAGATGCCGAGCGCGTTCGAGCGCGCCCAGAGCGAGGCCGCGCGCGCGTTCGGCGACCCGACGGTCTACATCGAGAAGGCGATCCTCCGGCCGCGGCACGTGGAGATCCAGGTGATCGGCGATCGCCATGGCAACATGGTCCACCTCTTCGAGCGCGACTGCTCGATCCAGCGCCGGCACCAGAAGGTCGTCGAGGAGACGCCCTGCCCCGTGGCGACGCCCGAGCTCGTCCGGCGCATGGGCGAGGTCGCGGTGAAGGGCGCGCTCTCGGTCGGTTACTTCTCGGCCGGCACATTCGAGTTTTTGCTCGGCGAGGATGGGAGTTTTTACTTCCTCGAAATGAACACGCGCCTGCAGGTCGAGCACCCGGTCACGGAATGGATCACGGGGACGGACCTCGTGGCCGAGATGGTGCGCGTGGCGGCGGGCGAGCGTCTGTCCTGGCAGCAGGAGGAGATCGTGCGTCGCGGGGCGTCGATCGAATGCCGTATTTACGCGGAGGATCCGATTGGCTTCCTGCCGAGCCCCGGCAAGATTGAAGCGCTCCGCGTGCCCGCGGGCCCGTGGGTGCGCGACGACGGCGGCTTTTACGAGGGCGCGACGGTGCCGAGCCATTACGACCCCTTGGTGTCGAAGGTGAGCGTATGGGGGCCGGACCGGAAGACGGCGATCCAGCGCATGCGCCGCGCGCTCTCGGAGTACGTGGTGACGGGCATCAAGACGAACATCGTTTTCCACGAAAAACTGCTCGCGCATCCGGCGTTCGTGGAAGGCCATTACACGACGGGCTTCATTGAAGAGAACAAGGAAGCGCTGCTCGGCTATTCGGACGTGCGCGAAGAGGACGAGGCGACGCTGGCCGCGGCGATTGCGGTGGCGGCGGCGCGGGCGGAGCGGAAGGCGCAGCGGACGGAGGGGCAGGCGCTGGAGGATCGCGGGCGGCTGGCCCCGTGGGTGGAGCAGCACCGGGGGCGGGTGTTGCGGTAGGCAGCGTCGCCCGGCCCCTCTCCCTTGCGGGAGAGGGGCGGGAGAGGGTTGATCAGCCGGCGGACTCGCTCGGCGCCTCCTCGTTGGCGCGCGCCTTCTCCTTGGTCGCGACGGCCTTGAGCGCGGGCGCGGACTGGTAGGCGAGCAGCTTCTCGAAGGGAGCGAGGATCTCGGCGCCGTCGGGGGAACGATCGGCGCGGCGGCGGATCTGCTGCACCATCTCGCCGAGGCGCATGGCGATTTCGTGACCCCGCATGAGGCGGGTCTCGTGGAGGAGCTCGAGGAGCTTCTCGACGGCGGGCAGGACCTCGTCGAGGCGCTGAACGTCGGCCCAGAGCGCGGCGACGATCTGGGGCTCGTCGGGATGGATGCACGCGCGCTTGAGCGCGACCGGCGACGCCGAGATGACGTTGTCGATGGCGACGGGGTGCCCCTCGCGGAGCTTGGTCAAGCGGCTGATGTGCTCGGGCGTGATGTCGACGAGCTGCAGATCCGAGAGGTGCAAGAAGACGACGGGGCGGGGGGATGACGGCGAGGGGGGGACGGGGCGGGGCCGAGCCTCCGTAGGCACGAGGACGTGTCTTCAAGCATGCATCGCCGTTGCGCCGGAGCTGCGCTGCGCCGACGAACCCACGACGCGCTCTGTCTCGCCGACTTGCCCGTCGAGGCTCGTGTACACGACGCCTTCGCGCGCTACGCACGGCATCAGACGTCCGCTGAACGATCCCCAAATTCGCGCCATCCACGTGTGAAATCGTGTACCTTCAGCCGCCCAGGCCGCAGGGGAGTCTCCCATGAAGCGTCGCGGACCGTTCATTGCCATCGCCGTTGCCGTCACCGTCATCATCGGCGTCGCTCTGCTGCCGCAGCGCGCGGGTTCCGAGGCATCCGCATGGAGTTCCTGCGCGGACATGGACGATGTGTTCGCGATGTGCTCCACCGGCGTGAAGAACGGGGAGTGCTGGGGCGTGCCGGACGAGTTCGCGGATGCGTGCGAGGCGGGATGCGTACTGGGGTTGTGCGCCGATCAGGTGACGTGCACCGAGCGCAATCCCATTTGGTGCGCCCCCTGCAACGATATGCACGGCGGGCCCTTCTGGAACATCACGGATCAAGCCGAGATCCGTTGTGACTACAAGTTCGGCATCCCTCGATCCGGCGTGGACAAGCAAGCAGACGGAGCCTACCACGCGTGCTACCTAGCAGAAGTCGCAAGGAGCTGCCCAGCGCTCGCCGGCACAAATTGGTGGGAGCGGTTCCGGGCTGCAATGGATAAGAAGCAGTAGCCGCACGACGCAGCAAGCGGACGCACGGTCACGGGAGGTCGCCGCCATACCCCCCTGGCTCCTCACGAATACCACCCGCACCGTCGTGGGGCGCGAACTTGAAATCGCCGCTCGCAGCGCCACCGACCGTGACGATGGTGCCACCTGTCGGGCTTTCGCCCGGTCCGCTTAAACCACCGTCGACATCCAAGCAAATGATGCTGGGCGAGACCTGCAACTTGCAGGCTGGATCGAGATGATTCGCACGGATGATCTCTGTGCAGCGGGCACGATTCCACGCGTCGCCCTCCTGGTCGATGATCGTCGGATCATCCCGTCCCAGGGGAAGTGGCACGTCGCCTTGTAATTGCCGAGGACAAATGAGAACCCCATTGCACTGAACTGCAACGCCGACACGGAAACTGTTCGAACGCTTGTGAAAGCCCTCGATCCTCTTGGGATTCTTGCAATCATCATCGATGCAGGCTGATACGAACACACTGCAGAGGATCAGCATGAGCCCGATGGTGCGCACTCTCATGTGTCGTCTCTGCCTCCCAAGTCGGCTTGGTCGTGCTCCCGTCGAATACCTGACGAATCCTACGACTCTCCGGCGCGGGAAACAATCATGAAGAGGCCAGGAGGGGTCCCACGCGAACCAGGTGGTTCGCTCCTCGACGCCAACGCGTGAGTTCGCGCTGGTCGTCACCGTCTCGAAGCGGTCGTTGCCTGCGTGCGTCGCCATGTCCCGCCCCGCGTGGAGGCTCATCCGCTCGCGTTCCTTCGTGTCGTCGAAGGCGATCTCGTTCTTCACCCCGCCGCCCGGGATTTGATCGTGCCGACGCTGGCCGCGCCCTTCGCGTCCGCAGGCGGAAGGTTCTGCCCGCTATAACGACCCGCTCGTCTCGAAGGTGAGCGTATGGAGCCCGGACCGGAAGACGGCCATTCAGCGCATGCGCCGCGCGCTGTCGGAATACGTGGTGACGGGCATCAAGACGAACATCGTCTTCCACGAGAAGCTGCTCGCGCACCCAGCCTTCGTGGAAGGTCGCTACACGACGGGCTTCATTGAAGAGAACAAGGAAGCGCTGCTCGGCTATTCGGACGTGCGCGAGGAGGACGAGGCGACGCTGGCCGCAGCGATTGCGGTGGCCGCGGCCAGAGCGGAGCGGAAGGCGCAGCGGACGGCGGGGCAGGCGCTGGAGGATCGCGGGCGGCTGTCCTCGTGGGTGGAGCAGCACCGGGAGCGGGTGTTGCGGTAGGCGCATCGCCCGGCCGCTCTCCCTTGCGGGAGAGCGGCGGGCGAGCGTGGATCAGCCAGTCGGCTCGCTCGGCGCTTCCTCGTTGGCGCGCGCCTTCTCCCTGGTCGCGACGGCCTTGAGCGCGGGCGCGGACTGGTAGGCGAGCAGCTTCTCGAAGGGCGCCAGGATCTCGGCGCCGTCGGGGGAGCGATCCGCGCGGCGGCGGATCTGCTGCACCATCTCGCCGAGGCGCATGGCGATCTCGTGGCCCCGCACGAGGCGGGTCTCGTGGAGGAGCTCGAGGAGCTTCTCCACGGCGGGGACGACCTCGTCGATGCGCTGGACGTCGGCCCAGCTCGCGGCGAGGGCCTGGACCTCGCCCGGATGGAGCGCCGCGCGCTGGAGAGCGAGGGACGAGGCGGTGACGATGGTCTCGACAGCCACGTGATACCCGTCGCGGAGCTTGCTCAGACGGCTGATGTGGTCGGGCGTGATGTCGACGAGGATGAGGTCCGAGAGATCAAAGACCTGATCGTTCGGCTTGGGATGCTTGGGATCGGACATGGAAGGACTCCTCCCCGAATGCGGGGGGCATAGGGATGTACTGTCAGGCTGCATGATTGCAGCGCGCGTGTTGGATGAGGTCGTGTCTTCAAGATTAGGGGCCGAGCAAGAAAACGACGGGGACGGGGGCGCGGGGGGATGACGGCGAAAGGGTGACGGGGCGGGGCCGAGTCTTCGGAGACACGAGGACGTGTGGCGGGAAAGGAGGAGGTCGGGGCGGCGGGGGTTGGAAGCGATGGGGAGGGGAGGCGGGGTCGTTGGGGCGACGGACGGGCGAATCTGGGGAGGGGGACGAGGGCGTTGTCGACGGGATGCGACCTCGTTGCTGGGGTGGACGGAGGCGTGCCGTTTGGAACGGTGAGGATGCGGCGTCAGGACACGACGTCATGAGTGCAGAGACAAGGCCAGGGACAGACGAGGGCCAGGGCGAGCACACCTCGGCAGCGAAGGCGAGGGGCTCCAACGTGGACCGACGTGATCGGCGCAAGTAAACTCCCCCAAGGGGAGGGGTCATGCAACGGATCACGAGTCTTGGAATCGTCGTATTTTTTATAACAGTCTTTTTCCCGTCGCCGGAGGCGGCCGCAAATGGAGGCAACGACTGCCCACCGTCGAGCGTAGCGGGGCGATGCGAAGACCGATGCATCGAGCAATACGATCGAGACGAGGCAGATTGTCGACGATTGCCCAAAAACAGTCGTCAGGCCTGCTTTAACGAGGCCATGCGGCGGCTGGCAAACTGCATGGCCAAGTGTCCGGATAGGTCGAAGAACGGATGCAAGAAGTAATCGCTGAAAGGCAACTGGACTTCTATTCGCCGCGAGGCCGACGGCCGAAGAAGGTCATCGTCCGCATCGGGAAGGCCGAGCTCGACGAGACGGGCGAGAACTGGCGCGCGCCCATCGAGATCCTTGGGCCCAAGGTCGGCCAGGTCTTCCGGAGTCGGGCGTCCGGTGTTGACTCCATGCAGGCGGTCATCGGGGCCATATGGCTCGTCCCGGTCCTTCTTCGGACCCTCACGAACGACACGGGCGGGCGGCTGGAATTCGAGGGGAGCGCCGATCTCGGCTTCTACATGGAGCCGCATGAGGCTTTCAAGCCCCCCGCATCCGCGAAGGAATGAGGCCGCCGTAAATCCTCAAGACGCGTAGCACGCTCCGCGATGAACTCGCAGGGCTGCTCGTAGTTCGCTACCCTCCCACCTGCCATGCTCAGCGCTTTCACGCGCATCGCCGTCGTCCAACTCGCGTACCACCCGGCGATCCTCCTGCAGATGCGCTCGCCGCTCGAGGATCCTGGTGGCGTCAAGCCTCTTCTGCCGTCCGACGTCCCCGCGACGCTCGTCAAGCCGTTCGACGATCTTCGTCTCCGCATCCGGACCGCGTACACGGCGTTCTCGCTTCGGCGAGTCCAGGCCATCCTCGAGGCGTGCCGCGGCTGGGGCGTGCGTCTCGTCGTCTTCCCCGAGTACAGCATCCCCTGGGGCATCCTCGAAGACGTCGCGCAGGCAGCACGCGACATGGTCGTCGTGGCGGGGACGCACATGGTCGACTTCGAGGTGCTCGAAGCGGGCATCTACGAGCGCCTGGGTTGGTCCAGCAACGCCTTGCCGATACCCCGGCAGGCGGTCGCCCCAGTGCTCTGCCGCGGCAAGCTCCTCGCGCTCTCGCCCAAGTTTCACCCCGCAACGGCCGTCGGCGAGGAGATCGAGGCCGGGACGTCGTGGGCCCCCGTCGGTCTTCCCGAGAACATCGTAGGGCCGATGGGCGTCATGGTGTGTCTTGACTTCCTCCACCGCGAGAACGCCGAGCACCGGGCGCTGGTCACGGAGCCGCTCGCGCAATGCAGATTCCTCGCAGTGCCCAGCTTGACCGGGAAGCACACGGTGGGTGAGTTCGCGGCGAAGGCTTGGGAGGAGGCGAAGCGGTACGGGAGGCCCGTGCTCTACACGAACCAGGCGGAGCATGGTGGGACGTCGATCTTCGTGGACGAAGAGAAGCACTCGGACGTCCGGCCATTCCCTGAGCACGTGGGCCGCTTGGAGCCCGGGGAGGAGGGCGTCGTCGTCGCGGATGTGGACCTCGGGTTCGTGCGCACGGGAGGCTCGACGCGTTACGACGCCCGCAGACCTGTACGCCCGTTTGCTGCGGCGACGCTCGTCTACCGCGCGCGCCCCGAGGACGACGCATATGCGGCATGGATCGAGGAAACGGCCCCGCTTCTCGCGGCGAAGGACATCTCTACGCTGCGAACGCTCAAGCAGCGTGTGGAGGCAAGCGCCACGGTCCGACAGAGCGCAGCCGGTAACGACATTGCCATGTCGCGCAGGGAGCGCCTGTCGCGGCTCATCAGGGATCTACGCCTGGTGTCGAACGTCGACGAGATCGGACGGCTCACGCGCGAGGTCGTGCTGCCTTCAGACATCGTTCCGTTCGACACGATGTGCGCTGCCCTCGCAAAGGGCGCTGCTGAGGCCATGCAACCGTGGCTTGTCGAGCATCCAGATCTGGGGCCGGACGTCGCGCGGCTGCGAAAGGCCGCGAGTGTGCTCGATCGCGGTACGTGGACGGATGCGGGAGGAGCTGCGATCGAGTCGGTTGTCGCAGGAATACGAGACGCAGGCAGAGTGGCAGAATCGCAGGCGCACGTGTCCGCACGGGTGCTGCTTCTGGAGGGAATTCACCCGACGGCACTCGACGTGCGGAAGCACGGAGGGCTGGTCTTCACGTTTCGCGCCAGGCCTGCCGAGTTGCTAGAAGCGGCACGCGCTCACGAGGCGGCCCCAAAGCATGGTTTTGGCGATCTGTACCTGCGCGAGGCGGAGGAGGTGTACCAGCTTGCCCTCGCCGAAGGAGCGACGGGGCTCGCGGTCGTAGGGATCTGGGCGGAAGCGCCCGTGGCCGGCGATCTCTTTGTGCTCGTGCCTCGGGGCGATCGATGGACCGCGTGGACGAGCGCGACCGATCGGTGGGTGGAAACGAAGCGTACGGTGATTGCGGAGGGGCTCGGCTCGTTTGGGATCGAGCTCGAAGGGATCGAAATTCTGACGAAGGCAGATCGCAAAGAGCGAGCGCGCGCCCTCCTACCGCGCTTCGCAGGTGCGCAGACGCGGATCGATGACCGCGTGGAAGAGCGCCTGCGTGAGGTGGGAGGGCAATTCGTCGAGCCGGCGGTGTGCGTCGATGGCTCCGAGCCCGAGCCTGCGCTCGCCGCGATGGAGAGGTGGCTCGCCGAGGGGGGGCCAACCGCGCTTTTGCTCGGCGAGTTCGGGACGGGCAAGTCGACCCTGCTCGCCCGCTGGGCGCAGGAGCGATGGCGCGCGTCCACAGGACCAGGGGCCCTTCTGGTTAACCTTGCGGGTGCGGACACGCACATGGTCGCAGAGCAGCTCTTGCTCGACGCCGCGGGCGTGTCCGACGATTCCGCGAATCGCGCTGCCTTGGCATTACTCGTGCGCTATCAGATGCTCGTCCCGTGCTTCGATGGTTTCGATGAAATGGCGACGCGAGTCGGGGAGGCCGAGCTGAGCGGCCGACTGGCAGGGCTGCTCGGGGTTGCTCGGGGAGGCGGACGGGTGGTGCTCTCGTGTCGCGATCACTACTTCCCCACGGAAACCGGACTGCGCGCGACGGCGGAGCAAGCGCTCGGGTCCTCGGCGGGCGTCATTCGGCGACTCGTGCTGCAGCTCTTCGATCAGTACCGAGTTAATGCACTCGTCAGCAGGGTCAAGGATGGGGAGATCGCGACACGAACAGCGTTGGCGCAGCTCGATCGGACGTATGATCTCGGTGATCTGGTAAGGCGCCCGCTGCTGCTTGGCATGGTACTGACGACGCTGGACAGGCTCGACCCTCATGCGCGCGTCGGTACAGCGGACGTTTACGAGGCATACCTTGCCAGGTGGCTCGAACAGACTCGCTCCAGGGATCCCGAGTGCTTTACCGACGCCCAGAAGATCGCGTTTGCCGAGGCGCTTGCAGAAGAGCTATGGCGCACGGGAAAGAAGAGATGCTCGTTGGTGGAACTGCGGAACTCGGTGCGGGAGCGACTTTCCAGAGAGCTGCCTGACGACATGCCGCGGGAAGCAGCCTACTTCGAGATACAGGGCGGCGCGTTCTTCGTGCGTGAGGGAGATGAGCACTATCAATTTGCACACAAGTCGTTGCTGGAATACTTTCTGGCGAGATCGCTCGTCAGAACCCTGCCGATGAAGCCGGTGGAGGCCCTCACGACGAAGCGGCTCACGCCCGAGGTAGCAGCTTTCGTAGGCGAGGTGCTGCGTCGAGGAGGAGAACCGAAGGACGCGGCAGCGGTGCGGGTGATTCAGGACTGGTTGCGCAAGGGTAGGGGAACCGACCCTACGGCCACGGCCGGAGCGGCGGCGAATGCGCTGCTCTTGTTGCTCGGACTTGGGCGATGGGCGAAGGAGCCGGAAGGGTGGGCGCCCGAGGGAGCGGACCTGCGTGGAGTGCGGCTCGCGGGTGTAGACATGCAACGAATCGCGCTCACAGGTGCCCGCTTCGATGGTGCCGATCTTACGGGCGCCGACCTCCGAGGCGTCATGCTGGCCGCCGCGACCTTGAATGGAGCACGACTGAGGGGCGTGCGTCTTGATGAAGCGGTGCTCCAACGCGCAAGCGCACGAGAAGCAGATTTCACCCAGGCGGAGGCGCACGGGGCCGATCTCGAAGGGACCGATCTGTCGGGGTCGGTGCTACGGCAATCGACGTGGACAGCATGCCAGTGGGAAGGGGCTTGCTTGGATGGGGCCGACGTAACGGCTTGCATTGCCCCGGGAGCGCCGTCCGGCAACGCCACGATCGGGGCCGACGCTGCGAGCCCAACGATGCTCGTCGAGCGACGGCGCATCTGCTCTGCCAAAAGTCCCGAAGGCCGGTACCTGGCGAGCGCTGAAGTAGACAACGTGATTCGCATCCGAGACTGCTCGACAGATCGAGTCCTCGCAAGCTTGATGGCACCGGACGCCGTGACGCGTTCCATGACCTGGGATCCTTCGGGTACGCGGCTTGCTGCCCTTGGAGAGCGAGGGTTCGTCGCCTCGTGGGACGGAGTTGTCCCGAGGCTCGTGGCGCAATTCGAGGGCACTGCCGAGAGGCTCTCGTTCAGCCCAGATGGAACCAAGCTAGCCGGTTCGTTTATTACTGGCGAACACCTCTTGGTTTGGGATGCCGTAAGCGGTAGGCAGCTCATCGCGCGTGAAGCATGGGCCCTCGATATGGCCTGGCATCCGCGTGCCCACATCCTAGCGCACTGTGGCCACAGCGTGGAAGTGCTGGACGTGGCGTCCGGGGCGTCGTTCGAGATCGCGGAGTACAGGTCGTGGCGGCGCGCTTTGCTTTGGAGCCCAGACGGCCGTTTTCTGGCTGGAACTTACTCGGAGAACTCGGGAGGGTGCGCCGCCCAGATCTGGGATGTGGAGCAGCGAAAAGAGATTTGGCACTTCTACCTCGGGGAGGATACCGGACGACTCGCCTGGCAACCTGATGGCCGGCTATTCGTGGATACGGAAGGGGAGCGAACCATCTGGGACGGTCGGGACATACGTCGGGAGAACGCGACGGGTATCGAGCACCAAAGTCCGGATGAGCTCATCCTAGACTCCAGGGCTTCCTTTTTCGAGTCCTTTGCGGACCCGATCACCACCCAAGCCATCCGGTGGGATCCCCAAGGTGCTTGGCTTGCCATCGAAGACGGAAGGCAAAAAATCCGCATCTGGAACGCGAAAACAGGCAGAGAAGCGCTCGTCATCGCGGATGCGCATGGATCGGTCTGGAGCCCCGACGGGGCACGGCTCGCCGCATTTGCGGCTCCAGTGCGCAGCGAGGACGAAGATAAGGTCATTCCCGGGCTGCGAATCTTCGACGCCACAAGCGGGGCTCTGCTCCTTTACGTTGGTACCCCGTCGTTCGGACCATCTGAGTCGCTCCTGAGCGCATGGCCCGAGGAGGAAACCCTCGTTGCGGGGACTGTCCGCCGCATGGGCACCATTTACCTTGGTCGTAATGGCGACGGCAAGTTCGCCCTGATGCCCACGGACGAGCTCCCCGGATGGCATCCGGCTTGGGCGCTGAGCCCGAACTGCAAGAAGCTCGCACGCGCCTACCGGCGCGGCTCGTGGGAGGGGCCATCCGAGATCGACGTATTGGATTTCCAGACAGGGCAGCGCATAGCTCTGAAAGAGGTCCCCGAGCCGGCGAATGTCCTCGTATGGCACCCATTGGGAGAGCTAATTGCCGGAGCCACCCCCTCGGGATATGTACGAATATGGGATGCGGTAACCGGACGTCTGCTTGGTAGGGCACGAGCCTCCGAGGACCAGGTCGCGATGGCGTGGCATCCCGATGGTACATCGCTAGCAACGACTGATACCAATGGCTTAGTCATGCTTTGGGACACATCTCCCTTAGCGCCGAAGATACGCCGGGCGGTAACCGCCTGTCGTATTCGCGCGCTCGCGTGGCATCCGAGTGGGAAATGGCTCACGGGCCTGGCGTTGAATGACGTGGTTCACCTGATAAATCCTTCAACGCTGGAGACGGTCGCCGCCATCGAAATCTCTCCAAGCTCCCTACTCACCCGGACTGCGGAAGGGTTTTACGTTGCAAGTGGCAATTCCGAGCGGATCGGGCTTGCGCTCCATCACCCCCATCCCAGCTCAGGTGCCGCGCTGTACCTTCCCTTGGCCGGATTGGGCGACGTCCTCTCCAACCCTGCCAAGGTCGAATCCGCTCTTGTTGGCGACATCTCTGGGAACGGCCTCTCCCAGGAACTCGCGAAGCGCGGCTGGGACCAGGGCATTCCGTGGGATGGTCAGCGGCATTGCGTTCCCACCGCGTTTGCTACTCCCAACGCCCTCGCCGCCTTTTTACCTCCCCAAAGTCCACCGATGTCCTCCGTCAAGCTCCCCCGCCTCCTCCTCGAAGCCTACCGCAATGGCAAACTCGCCCTCTTCGTCGGCTCCGGCCTCTCGCTCGGCCGCGACGTCGCGGGAAGTTTCCCCACCTGGTCCCAGCTCCCCGAGCGCCTCCTCGACGCCTGCGCTCGTTACGATGCGCTGGACGGCGACGTGATCGCTGCAAAGAGGGCGCTGTTCAAGCCCGGCATGCGGCTCGAGAACATGCTCGCGGAGCTCGGGGCCTTGCGGACCGCACTTAGTCGGGACTACCAGAGCGCCCTTAACGATATCTTTCGCCCTGAAAACGCTGCGCCTGGCGAAGCCCATCGCGCGCTCGTCAGCCTCGGGAGCCGGGCCATTCTCACGACGAATTACGACCAGCTCCTCGAAGGCGTGCCCGAGACTCAGCGGCGCCAGCCATATACCTGGAAGGACGCCGATCGGGCGCTGGGCGACTTGCGCGCGGGCCGGAAGGTGCTCCTCAAGGTCCACGGAACGGCGGAGCACCACGATACGGTCGTGATGTCGGAGGTCGAGTACAACCAAGCACGTGCCGACCGCTCCTATCAGGCCGTGCTGAGCTTCCTGCTCCAGGATCACGTGATGCTCTTCGTGGGCTACGGCATGAACGATCCGCTCGACCTCGATCTTGCCTTGAAGGGCAACGCGGACGCGTTCCGGACCTCGGCACAGCGGCACTACGTGTTGCTCAAGGGGCCTTCCGATGCGGATCGGGATCGGATCGAGCGAGAGTACAACGTCCGCGTGATTCCTTATGCAGAGCATTCGGAGATTCCCGCGATCCTCCGAAGCATCGCGGACGCGTGACACAAGGGGGCCACGCCGGCCGTGCTCGCAGACGTCGCTTGCACCCGATGGCCGCCCCATCCGTGCGAGCCCGTTGTGGCTCCACGTCTCACGCGTAGTTCGCTACCCCCCCGTCTGTCATGCCCAGCGCCTTCACGCGCGTCGCCGTCGTCCAGCTCGCGCCCCCCCGGCGCTCCTCATGCACATGCGCTCGCCGCTCAAGGATCCGGGGGGCGCAAGGCCTCTTCTCCCGCCGAACGTCCCCGAACCCCTCCTCAAGCCGCGCGAAGACCTCCGCCGCCGCATCCGGACCGAGTACACAACGTTCGTCCTCCGGCGGGTCCAGGCCATCCTCGAGGCGTGCCGCGGCTAGGGCGTGCGTCTCGTCGTCTTCCCTGAGTACAGCATCCCCTGGGACATCCTCGAAGAGGGCGCGAAAGCCGCAAACGACATCGTCGTCGTCGCAGGGACGCATATGGTCGACCTCGATGGGCTCGACGCTGGCATCTACGAGCGCCTCGGGTGGCCAAGGGACGCCTCACCGTAACCGCCCGGCCAACTACATCCCCCAGCGCCGCGCCCGGCACCGGCGCTGTCCGCGCCCCGGCCGGGTCTGTCGACACTCGCGCGGCGCTCTCGCCGCCCGTCAGCCTTCCGGCGTCGCCAGGCCTGGCTTCCAGACGTTCGGCAGCAGCTCATCGAGGCGGTCCTTGGGCCAGCCTGATTGCAGCTTCTCGATGACGTCTGTCAGGTAGGCGAGCGGATTGACGCCGTTCATGTGGCAT